>CAYQUY010000137.1:0-6925 GCA_964420755.1 uncultured Anaerolineaceae bacterium | reverse complement strand
GTGGGGATGGATACCGGCGCTCTCCCTCCTGGGGCTGATCATGGCTCTGGTCGTACGTTCCTGGAGGCAGCTGGCTAAATGGTGGGGGATCCCGCTGTTCGTCGGCGGCCTGCTTACCCTGCTGACCCTGATCGCGTTTCGGGCGTTGGCCGACCGCTACCTCCTACCGCAGCTTGCTCTGTCATCGATGCCGGCGGTGCCTACCAGTATGCTGACGGGGGTGATGGAAGGGCTGCTAGCGGCTGTCGCCCGACGGCTGCTTCAGCACGGGTTGGCGATCACGCTCGTAGGCGTCCTGCTCCTGCTGTTGCTGCTCGTATTCCGCAGCAAGGCCGAGGCGCCGGTTGCTGATGGGGAAGGGCCGTCCTCGGATGCCAGCGCGGGAGTCCCCTTACAATCCGCGTAGATCCCGCAGCAGAGGGCCGGCGAGGAGATGCGCTCGGCGAGGCCAACTTGCGGGAGACGAGCGGGGTGAGGCCGAAAGGCGACTGGCCAGACCAGGACTGCCCGAGATTGACAGACAAAGGAGCCTCCGGGGTCAAGCCACCCGGGGGCTCCTGCATTGAGGAGAGCGCCACCTAGAGGTAGTTGAGCTGACGGGCCTGGCGTTCAAGATCCTCCCGGAAGTCCGGGTGGGCGATGTCGATCAGGCAGCGAGCACGCTGCCGGATCGTCTTGCCATACAGGTGGGCCACGCCGAACTCGGTGGCCACGTACTTGACGTGGTTGCGGGAGGTGATGACGCCGGCGCCCTGCTTGAGCATGCCCACGATACGGCTGAGGCGGGTGCCATCGCGCAAGGTGACGGTGGAGGGCAGGGCGATTATTGGCTTGCCGCCCTTGCTGCGCGAGGCCCCGTAGACGAAATCGACCTGCCCACCGACGCCAGAATACAGCTTGGGCCCGATGCTGTCGGCGCACACCTGGCCGGTCAGATCGATCTCGATGGCGGAGTTGATGGACACCATGTTGTCGTTCTGAGCGATGACAAACGGATCGTTGACGTACTCCGTCGGGTGGAGCTCGACAATCGGGTTGTCGTCGACGAAATCGTAGAGGGCCTGCGAACCGAGGAGAAACCCGGCGACGATCTTGCCCGGATGAAGCGTCTTCTTCTCGTTGTTGATGACGCCTCGCCGGACAAGGTTCATCACCCCGTCGGAGAAGAGCTCTGTGTGTACGCCCAGGTCGCGTTTTCCGCCCAAAAAGTGGAGTACGCCGTCGGGAATGGCGCCGATGCCGATCTGAAGGGTCGAGCCATCCTCGATCAGCTCGGCCACGTTCTTGCCGATGGCCTTGCTCAGCTCATTGGGCTCGCCCATCGGGAGCTCGGCCAGCGCGTAGTCGACCGGGATGGCGTAGTCAATCTTGGAGACATGGATAAACGAATCCCCGAGGGTGCGGGGCATGCGCTCGTTGATCTCGGCGATCACGGTCCTGGCGGTCTGGGCGGGGGTCTTGGAGAGGCCGGCTTCGATGCCCAGGCTGCAAAACCCATGCTCGTCGGGCGGGGCCACATGGATGAGGGCGACGTCCGGCACCAGCGGCCCATAGCGCATCAGCAGCGGCACTTCCGACAAGAAGCAAGGGGTGAAGTCCGCCCGCCCCTCGTGAACCGCCTGGCGCACGTTGTCGCTGATGAAAAGCGTATTGATCCGGATGTGACCCGCCATCTCCGGCGCCGCATGAGGGGCAGGCCCGATGGTCAGGACCTGATTGACCTCGACGTCATGCAGGAACGGGGCGCGGGCGACCAGCGCCGATACGAGCTTCTGAGGGACCGAGGCATTGCCCGTCAGGAAGACTCGGTCGCCTGACTGGATCACCTGGACCGCTTCCTCAGCCGTTGCCAACCGCGACTTGTTCTCCCCTTGCCACGATGTCATTTGGATTCTCCGACGGCCACCAGGCGCTTCAGGTGTCGCACTTCGCCTCGATAGAGGTTGACGCCTCGCTCAAGGGCAGGAAGCGCCTGGATCGCGCCCTCGACGCCCATGGCGGCAATGGCCTGCAGGTACGGGTAGGCACCGTTGAAGAGGGTCAGGGTGCCGGTATGGCCGAGCACTCCTGGCAGGTTGGGGACGCAGCAGTGGATCACCCCTTCTTCGACATAGGTCGGGCTGCCATGTGAGGTGGGCCGGGAGGTCTCGACACAGCCGCCGGAATCGATGGCCATGTCGATGATGATCGAGCGCCGCTTCATCCGGGAGACCATCTCGCGCGTGACGACGATGGGCGAACGCTCGCCCGGGACGAAGATCGCCCCGATCAGGACGTCGGCGTGGGCGCACGCCTTGCGGATGTTGTAGGGGGTAGAGACCAGGGTCGCGATCTGGCCCGGGCAGCGAGCCTCGATCTCACTCAGCCGCCGTAAGTCGATATCGAGGACCGTGACGTGGGCGCCCAAGGCATGGAGGGTCGCAGCCGCGGTTCCACCGACTACCCCACCGCCGATGATCACGACTTCGGGCGAAGGCACGCCGGTTGTTCCGGCGAGCAGGATCCCTCGGCCGCCGAAGTCGTTCTGCATCAGGCGGGCTGCCACCTGGGCGACCATCTGGCCGCCAAGCCGGCTGATGGAGGCCAGGACAGGCCGATACTCGTCCTCCTCCTCGATCTGCTCGTAGGCCAGAATCGTCATCTTCTTCTGGAGCATCAGGTCGATCTTGTCCTGGCGGGCGGCAGCCAGGTGTAGAAAACCCGCCAAGGCCTGGCCCTTGCGCATCATCTCCAGTTCCGGCGTCAGAGGCCGAGCGAACTTGAGAATCAGATCTGCCCGCTTGAAGACCTCTTCGTCGCTGTAGGCGACGGTAGCTCCCGCCTGGGCGTAGTCCTCATCGCTGAAGCCTGCCCCCACGCCTGCGCCCCGCTCGACGTAGACAATGTGCCCCTGGTCGGTGAACAGGCCGACGCCGCCCGGCGGGAGACCGACGCGGTACTCGGAAGGCCTGCGTTCCTTGGGAATGCCGATATTCATGGTTGTCTCCATTGACGTAAGGCTACATCATGTTGAGCGCGCTGCGGATCGCGGGCCACCTTCATCGCTGTCTCCGCGGCCTCCGCGCCGCTGTTCATGGGCGGGGTCCCCTCGTAGCCGGTCAGATCACTCATCGCCTTGCATAGCAGGCCCGGTCGGCCGTTGTCGAAGGCGGTGGAGGCGGTCGTCAGGTACTGCCCCTGGGCGTTCATGGCCCGCAGGATGCGCAGGTGGCAGTGACCCTGATTGACGGCGGAGTAGGCGCTCGGGAAGTCCAGGTGGCGCCGCCCCTCGATGTCGTAGAGCCACATGCCCTCGCTCTTGACCGGACGACATCAAGAGGGGCGTAGTCCCTGGCACCATGCTGCTGTTCGAGTGCAATGAAGTCAAGCGAGCTGGGCATACACCATCCTAACCGCCTGCCAGAGAACTCCGTTGGAAGAGAAGGAACAGGCCCTCGAGGACGCATCTCACCGATGCCAGTCCATCTCCTTCGACGTAGGCATTCGCGGCAGGCTCCCGAAAGCGCATGAGCGGCGAGGTCAGGTGAGCAGGGTCACCAGTATCGCCTTCTGTGCGTGGAGACGGTTCTCTGCTTGCTGGAAGATGGCCGATTGCGGCCCGTCGGCGACCTCGTCGGTGATCTCCAGTCCCCGATGGGCCGGCAAGCAGTGCATGACGATCGCCGAGGGGTCAGCCTCGGAGACGAGCTTGGTGTCTACCTGATAGGGAGGGAAGACCCGGTTGCGCTCCTCGGCTTCCTCCTCCTGCCCCATGCTGGTCCAGGTGTCGGTATAGATGACCTGGGCGCCTCGAACGGCTTCGTGAGGATCCCGCAGGAAACGAACCCGTGCCCCCGCTTCCTTGGCCATCTGCTGGCCCCGCTGTCGGACGTCCGCCGGCAGCTGATACCCCTCGGGAGAGGCGATCGCGTAGTTGAGCCCCAGGCGAACGGCGGCGAACAGTAGGGACAAAGCGACGTTGTTCCCGTCGCCGACGTAGGTGAGGTTGACGCCCTCTAGCCGGCCGAAGTGCTCCTTGATGGTCAGCATGTCCGCCATGGCCTGGCAGGGGTGGTCGAAGTCGCTCAAACCGTTGATGACCGGGACCGAAGCATACTTGGCCAGCTCGAGGATATGGGCGTGGGCGAAAACCCGGGCCATGATGGCGTCGACATAGCCCGAGAGGACTCGGCTGACGTCCGCGACTGATTCCCGTTTCCCTAGCCCGATCTCGTCCGGGGACAAGTACAGAGCGTCGCCGCCAAGATGCCTCATCGCCATGTCGAAGGACACGCGCGTCCGGAGGCTGGGCTTCTGAAAGATCATGCCCAGAACCTTGCCCGCCAGGACTGGCTTGTTGCCGCCGGCCCGCCGCTCGGCCTTGAGTCGGACGGCAAGGTCCAGCATCGCCTCCAACTGCTGGCGCGAGTAGTCCTGAATAGAAACGAAATGGCGCGGCATGCTGCGCTCCTTGCGGGGGACTCGGGAGTCGGGCTCCCTCGGATGCGAGTATAGCACAGGTGGGTCCCGGCAAGATCAGAAGAGCGATCCTCCCATGGAGGTTGGAGGGCCCCGGACCGAAGCGATGTCCTGGCGTCCGGCTTCGCCGAGGAGGGGAAGGGGGTGGAGGCACGAACGGCGGCTCCCCAGGGGAGAGCATTGGCTCTATAATCCTCCCCAGTTCCAACCTGTGACGTCGGGCAAGACAATGCTGGCTAGCAGGAGAGAACGGGATGAGGCCTGAGCGTGCCCTGGTCGTGGATGATGAGGCGGATGTCCGTGCCCTCTGCGGCCGGCTTCTGGAAAGAGTCGGGTTCGAGGTTTCCATGGCGGATTCCGTCGAGCAAGCGCTCCAGCTGCTCGAGGCTCAGCCGTTCGACGTGATGCTGGTTGATCTGCGGCTTCCTGGAACCGACGGTCTCGGGCTGATCCACAAGGCGCGCGACCTGCAGCCTGACCTGGCAGCTTTGATCATGACGGGTTTTGGGGCGGCCGAGGTGGTAGTCAAGGTGCTTGAGCAGGGAGCGGACGGGCTCTTACTCAAGCCGTTCGAATCGAACGAGGCCATGCAGCGCCAGGTCCAGCAGGCCCTTGAGCGCAGTCGGGCGAGGAGGGCGGCAGCACGCACCTGGGCTCTCCGGCCGCTCTTCGATCTCACGGAAGCGCTCTTCTCCGAGACCGAGGAGTCAAACCTACCTCCTCAGGTGGTGAACATGGTCCTCGCCCAGCTGGATTGCCAGACGGCAGAGCTGTTCCTGTGCGAGGAGGGTAAGCCGGAGCCGCGGCTGCTCGCCTCAGCTGGAGAGGTCCTGGAGGGCAGCACCGGTGACGAGGAGACCCCGGCGGGCATGGCCGCGGCGCTTCAGGCGATCATCCATTGGAGCTTTGATGACCCGGGCCTCTTGCCCGCCGCCCGGCAATGGCTGGCGGAGAGGCGCTTGGGCGCTGTGGTCTGCGTTCCTGTTCGGCAAACTCAGAGGGGGTACGTCGTCCTTGCCACGCGGCAACACGGACGTCCCCCGTTCACGGACAGCGAGCAGGAGCTGCTTCTGCTCCTGGCGCGGCAGGCGGCTGTGGTGCTCGAGAATGCTCACCTCCACGGTGCCCTGAGGGCGTACGTGGAGGAAATGGACCAATCCCAACAGCGTCTGGTGCAGACGGAGAAGCTGGCGGCCATTGGCCGTCTTACTGCTTCCATTGCCCATGAAGTGAACAACCCGCTGCAGTCGCTGCGCAACTGCCTGGACCTGGCCGGCCGCGAGGGCCTGGAGGAGTCCAAGCGGAAGGACTACCTGCGCCTGGCGAACGAGGAGCTGGATCGATTGGACTGGATCGTGCGCCAGATGCTTGAGTTCTACCGTCCGGAACCGGCGACCCAGAAACTGGTGGACCCCAATCGGGTGCTCAGTGATGTGGCGTTGTTGACGGCCGCACAGTGTCAATCGAAGGGCATCTCGGTCTCGCTCGAATTGGCGGAGAAGCTGCCGCCAGTCTGGGGCGTGGCGTTTCAGCTACAGCAGGTTGCCCTCAACCTGGTGCTAAATGCCATCGATGCCATGCCGCAGGGTGGGAACCTGCGGTTGCAGACTGAGGCAGCGGGGGATCAAGTGACGATGATCTTCAAAGACACCGGCCGTGGTATCTCTGAAGAGGAGCGGCAGCACATCTTTGAACCGTTCTACACCTCGAAGGCCGGCGGCACAGGCCTGGGGCTGGCTATCAGCTACGGCATCCTGTCGGCGCACGCCGGCTCCATCCAGGTCGAAAGCGAGCCCGGGGTGGGGAGCACTTTCCGCGTGTCGCTTCCCGTCGCGGAGCGGGGCGGGCGGTGATCGGTCGAGTGCTGGTTGTGGACGACGATGACGTCGGCCGGAAGACGCTGGCGGAAATTCTTCGCCTGGAGGGATTCGAGGTGGACGAGGCCAGCGGCGGCGGTGAGGCGATTCGCCGACTGGGCGAGTCGGTCTATGACGTCATGTTGCTCGATCTCAGGATGCCGGACGTGGACGGTCTTACCGTGCTGGAGGTCAGCGCCCGTGAGGCGCCCGAAACGCAGGTGATTGTCTTCACTGCCTATGGTTCGCTCGAGTCGGCAATCCAGGCAGTGCGGCACGGCGCGTATGACTACATCCTGAAGCCCACAGGCAGCCGCGAGATCCTGGCGAGCGTACGGCGGGCGGTCGAGCGGGGCCAGGATCGACGCAGGGAGCAGGAGGAGGCCTTCCGGAAGGCCCGGACCCTGGGAGCGGGTGAGGCAGGGCCGCAAGAGGAGGACGTCACGCTGGGGGGGATCCGCCTGGAGGTGGAACGAAGGCGCCTCCTGGGGCAGGAGGGTCAGGTCGAGCTCACCCCAGCGGAGATGCGCTTGCTTCTGGCGCTACGGGATCGGCAGGGCCATCTGGTCGGCTATCGGGAGTTGGTGGAGCAGGTTCAGGGGTACCGGGTC
>CAYQUY010000136.1:0-6952 GCA_964420755.1 uncultured Anaerolineaceae bacterium | reverse complement strand
TAGGCTCGTTCACTGGGAGTATCATCTCGGTCGAGGCGCGGCCCCCTTCGCTTCGCTACGGGGACGCTCCGCCGTAGACGATGATGCCTCCCGTGAAAGGGAGGCACGCCAGCGAAGTTGGATCTACCTCTGTGGGCGCGGCCCCCTTCGCTACGGGGACGCTCCGTCGCAAACAACGACGCCTCCCCTGAATGGGAGGCGCGCCAGTGAAGTTGGGTCTACCTCTGTGGGCGCGGCCCCCTTTGCTTCGCTGCGGGGACGCTGCGTCGGAAATGATGACGCCTCCCCTGAATGGGAGGCGCCTGTGGAGCCAAACGAACAGCTGTGGGCGCGGCGCCGACTTGGTCTTCGTCCGTCGCGCTCGAATCGTGGAGAACTGGATGCGCACTCTGAGGGCACTTCTCTGTCTCCCGCTGATGCTTTGCCTCCTGGCGCTGGGCGGCTGCGCGCCGGCCATCTCGACCCCGGGAACGTTGCTCGTAGAGCCCTTCCTGACGCCAATCGCCTCCCTGAGGCCTGCCAGCCTCGGCGAGGGCGAGAGGCTTCGCGTCGTGGCCACGACGAATATCGTGGCCGATGTCGTGGCTCACGTCGGGGGCGACGCCATTGAGCTTGCCACGTTGCTACCGGTGGGGATCGACCCGCATACCTATGAACCCTCCCCGCAAGACCTCACCGCAATCGTCCGGGCCCATGTCATTCTGATCAATGGTCTCGGGCTCGAAGCGTTCCTGGCCACAACGCTGCAAGACGCTGGAAGCTCAGCTGCGGTTGTGTCGCTCTCGGAAGGGATCCAACCTCTGTCGCGGGAGGGGCAGGGCGGAGGAGTGGATCCGCATGTCTGGCTGGATCCCAACAACGTCGCCATTTGGGTGGACAACGCGGCGAGGGCGCTCGCGGCCCTCGACCCTGCGCGGGCCGAGAACTACCAGGCGAACGCGGATGGGTACCGACGGTCCCTGGAGGAGTTGGATCGGTGGATCTCGTCGCAGGTGTCGTTGATACCGGCCAGCGCTCGGAAGTTGGTGGCCGATCATGATGAGCTCGGCTACTTCGCTGCCCGGTATGGATTCGAGGTTGTCGGTGCGGTGGTCCCTGCCTACAGCACCTCTGCCGAGGCCTCGGCGCAAGAGATCTCGCGACTCGAGGCTGCGATCCGTAGCCAAGGCGTTCGCTGTATCTTTGTCCGGACGGGCGTGAACGTGGCCCTCGCCCAGCAGGTCGCGCGCGATACCGGGGTCCCGTTGGTGCCGCTCTACACCCATTCGTTGAGCGGCCCGGAGGGCCCCGCCGCGTCCTATCTGAGGCTGATGGAGTACAATGTGAATGCCATTGTTAGTGCGCTCAAGTAGAGGGCGCGATTCTGAGTTCCGGGTGTCACGCTCCATGGCCGAATTGCTCACCCCGCTTGCTCATCATGACCTGTCTGCCCCGCCATTGCGTGTCGATGGGCTCGCCGTGCGCTACAACGGCGCCGCGGCCCTGAGCGACGTCACATTCGAGTTGACGCCAGGCTGCCGGGCTGCAGTTGTGGGGCCCAATGGCGCGGGCAAGACCACGCTGCTGAAGGTGATCGCGGGGACGCTGCGCCCGTCGACCGGATCCGTCCGAGTGTACGGGCACGGTCCTGGCGGTCACGTCTGCATCGCCTATGTCCCGCAACGAACACAGATCGATTGGAGCTTCCCGGCCACCGTCGAGGAGGTGGTCATGATGGGACGAACCAGGAAGATTGGCCTCTTCCGCTGGCCAAGCCGAGAGGATTGGGCCTTTGTGGCCGGTGCCCTCGGGCGCGTTGGGGCCGCTGACCTGCGCAAGCGGCAGATCGGAGAGCTCTCAGGCGGTCAGCAGCAGCGGGTCTTCCTGGCGCAGGCGCTGGCACAGGGGGCCGAGCTCGTATTGCTGGATGAGCCTTTCACCGGGTTGGACCTGCCGAGCCAGGAGGCCATTCTTGGGATTCTGGATGACCTGCGTCGGGCTAGGGTCACCGTGCTCGTTAGCACCCATGACCTGAACCTGGCGACGGAGCGCTTCGATCAGGTCCTGCTCCTCAACCGCCGGCTGGTGGCCTTTGGCCCACCGGAACGGGTCTTCACCCAGGAGAACCTGATCAAGGCCTATGGCGGGCATGTGCACCTGGTCCCGGGCGAGCAGGGGATGATGGTCCTTACGGATACCTGCTGCGAAGGTGATGGGGGGCCAACATGAGTGGGGTCGTCGCCTGGCTGATGGAGCCGATGGCGTATGCCTTCATGCAGCGGGGGCTTGTGGCCTCCCTGATTGTCGGGATCGTCTGCCCTATCCTCGGCACCTATGTCGTCCTGCGCGGCCTGGCCTTCTTTGGGGACGCCCTGGCTCACATCATCCTGCCGGGAGTTGTCATCGCCTTTCTCTTGGGACTGCCCCTCGGCCTCGGGGCACTCGTCACCGGTGTGCTGGCGGCGCTGATCATCGGGGCCATCAGCCGCTATACGCAGATGAAGGAGGATGCGGCCATTGGGGTGGTATTCGCCGGCGCCTTCGCCTTGGGCATTGCCTTGCTCTCGCTCCAGCGCAGCTATGCGGTTGATCTGGCGCATCTGCTCTTCGGGAATCTCCTCGGTGTGTCGGCCTCCGACCTGTGGTTGGCCGCTGGACTTGGAGTGCTGGTCCTGTTGACCGTTCTGGCCTTGTATAAGGAGTTTCTGGTTCTCTGCTTCGATCCAGTTCTGGCGTCGACACTGCGCCTGCCTGTGGGACTGCTCCAGAATCTGTTGCTGGTGCTGACGGCGGTGGTAATCGTCGTCTCACTTCAGACGGTGGGCGTGGCCCTGGTGCTGGCGATGCTGGTCACCCCGGCCTCGGCGGCGTACCTGCTTTCGCGTCGGCTGCCGACGATGATGGCGCTCGGGGCGCTCATCGGTGCGGTCTCGGCGGTGATCGGGCTCTACCTGTCGTACCACTGGAATGTCGCCTCGGGGCCGGCGATCGTACTTGTCGAGACAGGAATCTTTATGCTGGTGTTCGCGTTGGCGCCGAGACGTGGCGCCTTCTGGAACTGGGTGCGCCGTCGGCGCGAGACGTCCGCCGCGCCTTAGGAGCACGCTGGGAACGCCGGGCCAGAAGAGGAGGATCTGGCCTATGTGGGTGTGTCGGCCTCGCCTACACTCCTCATAGGCCTGTTTCTTTCCCTAGGGTGATCCTGTTCGGCGGCCCACTAGGCGGGCCAGGCGGTGAGGCTGAGCTCACGGATGGGCATGGGCCAGGGCGGCCGACCCGACGACATGATCATCCTGTAGGACGCGGAGAGGTGCTCAAAGCGCATGCGATCGCGGCGGTTCTTGAGCCGAAGGCGGGTCTGCTCCGGTGGGTAGACATCGATAGGGTGCCGAGGCCAGGGCCTTCGTGGAGCATGCCGACCGGGGATATCGTTCTGTGCACGCGATGGTCTCTCGAGATTGAGGAATCCTGGTCGAGCCGAGCGATGCTGGGTTGGCGGCACGCCTGGGCATGGAAGACGATCCGTCCACGGACTGAGGCAAGGCGTTGTGGCAGGATCCGTGCATCCCGCTGACCAGGGCACGGTTCCTTGTTGAATCCGGAAGGGATGTGCGGGGCGTTCAAGGTCCGGGGAGAAGGAAAGTCCCGCCCGGCACCCGCAGGTCCGGTCAGGACGGCGAAAAGGCCCTGGGAAGGGGCTTCTGTTGCACAGGGAATGGAACCGGATATCATTGGCATGATGCGTCATCCAGGCACATGGCCTCCGATCCGCCCGCTGGAATGGACCACGCTGACCGTCCACTGGGTGTGCTTCGCGACCGTCCCGCTGGCCGCCGGCCTCGCCGGCAAGCTGTCGCTGGGTCTAGGGATCATCATCGTTGTGTGGGGCGTCTCCTCGTTGGTCATGGGGCTGCTGTGGGCCTCCGGCTGGCGGCCGTGGTGGGTGTTCACGGGGGTCGCTGTCCTCGATCTGGTCTTCGGGGTGGCTGGAATCCTGCTCAGTGGGGGTGCCGCGAGTCCACTGTGGGGGAGCCTGCTTGTTGCCGTCGTTATGGCGGGGCTGGCCTCCGGCCGCTCCGGCTCGTTGATCTTCGCCGGCGCGGGAGCGGGCCTGGCCGCGGCGGCGGTGCTCTTGAGCACCCGGCCGGGTATCTCCCTGCTGGCACATCTGGGGGTGTATGTCGCGGTACTGATGCTGGCTGCGGCCTGGCTCGGAGGCCTGGCAAAGCGAGCGCGCGGCCTGGGGCAACCAGCCCCGACCGAGCCAAAGCGCCGGGAAGAGCCCCTGCAATCCTCCGAGAGCGAAAGGGTTCGAGCGGTCTTCCGTCTGGCTTCAGAGCTGAACGCGACCCTGAACTACGAGAAGGTGCTGGAGATGGCGCTGGACCTGAGCGAGAGTGCCATCGCCGACGCTGGCCCTGAGGGGGAGCGGCTGATCAGTGCCTTGCTCCTCTACGATGGGGAGAACCTGCGCCTTGCCTCCGCCCGACGGCTGACCCACGCCGACATGCGGGTCGTCCTCCCCGGGAGGGACGGGTTGATCGGGGAGACCCTGAAGAGTGGCGACCCGGGCATTTGCGAGAACCCGGCTCGAGACCCGGAGTTGCAGCGGATCGTTGCCTTCCACAATTGCGCCGTCGTGCTGGTGGTGCCGCTGGTGGCGGGCCTGGAGGCTCATGGCGCCCTCATCTTCGGTCATCATCGGCCTGGTTTCTTTGATCGTGAGCGGCTGGAGGTGCTGGAAGCTATCGGCCACCAGTCGATGGTGGCCCTACAGAATGCCAGCCTCTATCGTGATCTGGAGCAGGAGAAGGAGCGAATCACTGAGATCCAGGAGGAAGCGCGCAAGAAGCTGGCGCGCGATTTGCACGACGGCCCCACCCAATCGATTGCCGCCATTGCCATGCGCGTGAACTTCGCCCGCCGACTGATGGAGCGAGATTCCAGGGCGGCCAGCGACGAGCTGTTCAAAGTGGAGGACCTGGCAAGAAGGACGACGAAGGAGATCCGCCACATGCTCTTCACCCTGCGCCCCCTGATACTGGAGTCGCAAGGATTGGTGGCGGCCCTGAACCAACTGGCCGAGAAACAGCGGGATACCCATGGCCAGAACGTGACGATTGAGGCCCAGCCGGGTGCCGCCGATGACCTGGAGATCGGCAAGCAGGGTGTGATCTTCTACATCGCCGAGGAGGCGGTTAACAACGCGCGTAAGCACGCCGAGGCCCAACACGTATGGGTTCGCCTTTCGAGCAGGGAAGACCTGTTTGTGCTTGAGGTCCAAGACGACGGGGTGGGTTTCAATGTTGGTGCGGTCGACAGCAACTACGCGCAGCGTGGCAGCCTGGGGATGGTCAACATGCGGGAGCGGACAGAACTGGTCAGCGGTCTGTTCCATATCGAGTCGGCGGAAGGCGTTGGAACGCGTATTGTCGTGGTCGTGCCCATGACGGAGGAGAGCGCCGAGCGCCTGCAGCGATCCGGCTACGTCTCCTAGCCCGTCATCGTTCGATCCCCTAGATTCTCCGCAGCGGTTGTTGGGCGCCCATGGAGGCGGCCGCCTGGGCGGTCCTGGCCGCGGCATGGGCGTGTCAGCCGGGCGAAGCATGCCGGGGCAGCCATCGCGCCCCTGGCGGAGTTACAATTGAAATAGGGGAACAGAGATTATGGACGAGACGATGCTGTCCACTTTGTATCTCTGTCCACGGTGCCTGCTGCCTGACGACATGCCAGGGCCTTGCCCACGGTGCGGGCAGGACCGGCCGGTGTGCTGTCTCGGCGACCCGGACGATCCCTGCCGCCGCCCACTGATGGACGCGGCAGGTCAGATTCGGACGCGGGCGCCGTTGTGGTGGTTGAGGCTGCGGGTGGGTCCCCTGCTGGAATCCCTCGAGGGCAGCTGAGATCGAGCAGCGTTTGCCTCAGGAGCAGCAAGATGCAGAAGGAAACCGTTGTCGTTCTTGGCTCGGGACCGGCGGGCTGGACTGCGGCGCTCTACGCTGGACGGGCCGGCCTGCGGCCGCTCGTGGTTTCGGGTTCTCAGCCGGGGGGGCAGATCTCCCTCACCACCGAGGTGGAGAACTACCCTGGTTTCCCGCAAGGGACGACAGGACCTGAGCTAGCGGAGTTGATCCAGAAGCAAGCCGAGCGCTTTGGGGCGCGGGTGGTTATGGACGAGGTCACGCAGGTCGATCTCGCCCATGGCCAGCCCTTTCACCTTAAGGCGCATCGCGAGGAGTATGAGGCGCGGGCGGTGGTCGTCGCCACGGGTGCCTCGCCGAAGCGGCTGGGCGTGTCCGGGGAGGAGGAGCTGATCGGGCGAGGGGTTTCCTACTGCGCCACCTGCGATGGTTTCTTCTTCCGAGGCAAGGACGTGGTCGTGGTCGGCGGGGGGGACAGCGCGCTGCAGGAGGGCCTCTTCCTCACGCGCTTTGCCAATCAGGTGCGCGTGATTCACCGGCGAAACGAGCTGCGGGCTGGCGAGGCGCTCAAGCAGCAGGCGCGGGCTAATGCCAAGATGAGCTTCGTGTGGGACATGGTCGTGGAACAGATCCTGGGACAGGGGAAGGTCGAGGGCGTACGGCTCCGAAATGTGAAAACGGGGGACACCTCTGACCTGACAGCCGATGGCGTCTTCATCTATATTGGCCACTTCCCGAACAGCGATCTGTTCAAGGGTCAACTCGAAATGGACGAACGCGGGTACCTGATCGTGGACAAGAGCATGATGACCAGCGTGCCGGGCGTGTTTGCGGCAGGGGAGGTGCAGGATCCGGTCTATCGTCAGGTGGCCACCTCCGTCGGCCAGGGAGCTGCGGCTGGCATCATGGTTGAGCGTTGGCTGGCGAGCCGAGGCTAGAGCTGTGCCTGAGGCGGCTGGCATCTCATACACGGTGGCGGGAGGTGGGGGTGCGCCCGGCCGCCCGCCGCTGGTCTTGGTTCACGGGGCGGGGGGCCGGGCGCACCCCCACCT
>CAYQUY010000135.1:0-6956 GCA_964420755.1 uncultured Anaerolineaceae bacterium | reverse complement strand
GAGCAAGGAGCCGACCG
The DNA here is from genome assembly GCA_964420755.1 of uncultured Anaerolineaceae bacterium. Taxonomy (GTDB): domain Bacteria; phylum Chloroflexota; class Anaerolineae; order Anaerolineales; family E44-bin32; genus DATEAV01. Next base: position 6,939 of record CAYQUY010000135.1, on the reverse strand, counting down.
TCCTCCCTGACGAAATTCTCGAGACCCTGCGTCAGGTCGGGGGGATGATGGGCTAGCAGGGTAATCAAGGGACGCCGTCCCCGGAGAACAGACGAATCCTCCACAGGAAGCAGGGCTCTTGCATCATGCTCCTGGTGTCCCGACTGGGAAGTTCGATGAAGAGGTCCTTCGCATTTCGCGAGGCCGTCGGCCTCACGCCTCCTTCAAAACCTCACCCTCCTCCGGCTTGACCCCCTCTTGCGGAGGGTCATACTCGCCGGGGGAGGCCCTCCGCTCACCTGCACTTGCATGCAGGTGCAAGTGTCGCTACGGGCTGCTGCGCGAGGGTAAGGGGTGGGGGTGAATGCCTCGCCCATCAGTCAGGCTCCTGGAGGCGCGGCCATGGAGGTGCAAGTTGAGGGCTCGCGAGACAGGATTGGTCTACGGACTTGCGACATGCCACACTAGGGGCTCACGGACCGGTCCCAGGTTGAGCGGGTCGCAGGTGGCCTTCGTTGGCCGAGAAAGCATAAGGTTGACACCGGTCTGAGCCTGGCGGCACCATCGGGAGATCATGGCCATGGCAGCGGTAATTCGCGATGCGACACGCGACGACTACGGCACCATCGTCCGGCTGATCCGTCAACTGGCCGAGGACGCCGGGGAAGAGGCGTGTCCCACAGAAGAGGACGTAGAAAGGTACCTCTCCTTTCCCGGCAGCGGCGCCTTGTTGGCCGAGAAGGAGGGCGGGGTTGTCGGCCTGCTCACGTACAATATCCGTCCGGGCCTGTATCATGCCGGCGACTGCTGCGTGATCGATGAGCTTGTCGTCGACCGCGCCGCGCGCGGCCGAGGGATTGGGTCTGCCCTCCTGGGTCACCTGCTTCTAGAGCAGGAACGGACTGGCTGCGCCGAAGTAGCGGTCAGCTGTCTGCGCGACAACGAGCGAGCCATCCGGCTCTACCGCCGGCACGGGCTTGTCGACGATGCGCTGCTGCTGGAGCGGCACTTCCGAGAATAAGGATACCGGGGCGCTCTCGTTTGCAGAGTCGGGTTCTTAGCGCGAGGATAGAAGACCAGTCGGCAGACAGGGACACCCGGCCCCCGGCCGAGGCTGTCTGCCCGGAGGAACACTCCCATGACCGAAGCCAGCTTCAAAGTCTATCCCTACCGTTGGGCGGTTCTCCTCACCTTCATGCTCATCACCGCTGTCAACCAAATGCTCTGGATCACGTTCGCGCCGATCACCGGGAGCGCCGCCGGCTACTACGGCGTTCCCGATCTCAGCATCGGCCTCCTCTCGATGAGCTTCATGATCGTCTACCTGTTCGTCTCGATTCCCGCCTCCTGGGTGATCGATACCTATGGCTTCCGGGTGGCGGTGGGGATCGGGGCGGCATTGACCGCCGTCTTTGGGTTGATGCGAGGCCTGACAGGGGGAAACTACACCTTGGTCCTGATCGCCCAGATTGGAATCGCCATCGGTCAGCCCTTCATCCTCAACGCCGTGACCAAGGTCGCGGCCCGGTGGTTCCCCATTGCGGAAAGGGCGACTGCGACGGGCTTCGGCTCGCTGGCCATGTACCTGGGAATCCTGACGGGGATGATCCTCACACCCTATCTGACCCTTGGAGCGGGGATGGCCGGCATGCTCACAGCGTACGGGGTTGTGGCCGTCGTCGCGGCCCTCGTGTTTATGCTTGTCGCCAGGGAAAAGCCGCTGTCTCCACCATGCCCGCCAGGGATGGAGGAAAGAGCGCTGGTCTTGGACGGGCTCCGTCAGCTCCTTCGCAAGACGGACTTCATCCTGCTCTTCGTCATCTTCTTCATCGGTCTGGGCCTGTTCAACGCCGTCTCGACCTGGATCGAGGACATCCTCCGGCCGAGAGGCTTCTCGATCACCCAGGCGGGGGTCACTGGAGGCCTGATGATCGTGGGCGGCGTCGTCGGCGCCATCGTAATGCCGACTCTCTCCGATCGCTCCCGCAAGAGAAAGCCGTTCATCGTCCTTGCGCTGGCGGGGATGCTTCCAGGCTTGATCGGCGTGACGTACGCGACGTCCTACTGGCTCCTGCTGGTATCGGCGTTCGTTCTGGGGTTCTTCCTCTTGAGCGCCGGCCCCATTGGTTTCCAGTACGGCGTGGAGATCGCCTATCCGACACCGGAAGGCACCGCCAACGGCCTGCTCCTGCTCGCGGGCCAGATTTCAGGGATCCTGTTTATCTTCGGGATGGATGCTCTGAAGTCCACAGCGACCGGATCGATGACTACCTCGCTTCTCGTGCTGTTGGGGCTGATGGTGCTGGGCCTGGTGATATCGCTGCGGCTGAGGGAGTCGACGCTGATCGCTGGGAAGGCGTCTTCCGAGCGTCCTGCCTCGTGAGCTGGGCGCCTCACGACGAAGCCGAGGAGGCAAATGCACATGGGCTCTCACACAAGTATCGAGTGGACCGACGCGACCTGGAACCCTGTGGTTGGGTGCACCAAGATCAGCCCCGGGTGCGCCAACTGCTACGCGTTCACTTTGGCTGAGAGGTTCAGGGGCGTCCCCGGCCACCCGTTCGAGCACGGCTTCGACCTGACCCTAGCCCCGCACCGACTCCAAGACCCTCTCTCATGGCCAAGGCCCAGGAGGATCTTCACTTGTTCAATGAGTGACGTGTTCCACGAAAAGGTCCCTCTCGAATACGTCAGGGCTATCTTCTCGGTGATGGAGTCCGCCCATTGGCACACATTTCAGATCCTCACAAAGAGGTCGCATCGGCTGACGAAGCTCGCTCCACAGCTCCCATGGCCATCCAACGTATGGATCGGCGTCAGCGTCGAGACTGATCAGTATGTCTCCCGCATACACGACTTGGCAACAGTTCCTGCTGCTGTCAAGTTCCTAAGCCTCGAACCATTGCTCGGCCCCATCGATGAACTTCCACTCCACCATATGGATTGGGTGATCACGGGAGGCGAATCGGGACACCGCGCCAGGTATATGGACCCTGACTGGGTCCGCTCCATCAGGGATCAATGCAAGCGGGAGAACGTCGCGTTCTTCTTCAAGCAATATGGCGGCCGACGGGAGAAGCGTGGAGGCTCATCTGCACGTCTCGACGGCAGGCTCTGGCATCAATTCCCCGATTCGGTCCCAGCCAACGCCTAATACCGAGGAAGCCAGGGGGACACATGCCACCTACCTCTACTCTATGGCATCTTGAGCCTCACACGCAGGGGAAACACCTCGTCCTCAGGAAGTATCTTGACGCCTGGCTTCCCATAATGTCGAGCTGGTCCGGAAGGATTCTGTTCATCGACGGATTCGCTGGTCCCGGGCAGTACGCAGGAGGTGAGGAAGGCTCACCGATCATCGCCATAAGGGCCCACGCCGCCTACGCCGCCGCCAAGCCCCTTAACAGCGAAGTCGTCTTCATCTTCGTCGAAAAGGACTCGGATCGAGCAGACCACCTCAGGCAGATGCTCGCGTCAATTGCGCTGCCTTCGAAGACTAGCGTGCAGGTCCTCACAGGCGCGTTCGACGAAACCCTCACCTCCGTCCTCGATGACGTTGACGCGCAGTCAACCCACCTCGCACCGTGTTTTGTCATGGTCGATCCGTTCGGCGTCGCTGGTACCCCTATGTCCGTTCTCGCCCGAATCCTTGGGAACCTGAGGTCGGAACTCTATATCTCCTTCATGTACGATTTCATCAACAGATTCTCGACCACACCTGAGTTTGCCTCCAATCTCGACCAGCTTTTCGGCACACCAGATTGGCGGTACTGCAGCAGCCTCCAAGATCCAGACGCCCGGAAGAGTTGCTTCTACGACCTTTACGATGCTCAGCTTCGCCAAGCTGGGGCCAAGTTCGTTGTCCGCTTCGAGCTGTACCAAGGCCAGAGGCTTGTCTATGCCATTTTCTTCGCCACTCAGCATCCCAAGGGTTGCGACAAGATGAAGCAAGCTATCTGGAAGGTCATTCCTTTCGGCGACTTCGCTTTCCGCGCAGCGGCCCCTGGCCAGCTCACAATGAACCTCACAGCCGCCAGCTTTGCACTTCTGCGGCAGCACGTACTCACCGAGTTCCGGGGAAAGGGATGGATCTCTATCGACGACGTGCTTGACTTCGTGTCCTCTGACCGCACGCCGTTTCACACCGGGCACTTGAGGAAGTGCGGCCTAGTCCCGCTCGAGGACAGTGGCCAACTGCTGGTCGATCCCGCCACTCGGCGGCGCAAACACACTTTCCCCCCAGGTACTCGCCTCATGATCCCGTAGCATGGTGCCTATCGATTCTCTGCAGCTCGCCCGGCTGGCGTGCGGCACGGTGGGCGGCACCTTGCCCACCAGAATGCGTGATAGCCGCTCCGGCGTTGCGCCAGCCGCCGGGCGGCTAGGCTTGAGACCGCTCCGCAGTGAAGTGCTTTGCCCACATCAAGACCTTTGGCCTCGCCTCGTTCGGCATCGTCATGAGCCCCGGTCGGGACGCCGGGGCTCACGATATGCTCCGCAATTCCGAGGCCTTCGGCCTCGCCCCCGGGCCAAAGCGGCCCGGGCTTGCTTCACGGCTGAATCTCGACGACCACGCCATCCTCGGCCCAGTCGTAAACCGTCTCGGCCGCCTCCAGATTCAGGATGATGCAGCCGTACGAGGCGGGTCGCCCGAGGACGTTCGCCCATAACCGGACGCCGCTGTGCAGCATCGGCAAGCCGTGGATGCCGTTCCAGAAGTCGGGGGCAGCCTCGTAGATGCCCAGGAAGTGGGGCATGTACAGGTCCCAGCGGGAGGCATAAGCGTTGAGGATGTGCGACTGCACCTGGAAGACCCCGGGCATGGTGGGTGAGTTGGGGATACCCGTGCTGATCACGTACTCGTCCAGAAGCTGGCCGTCCTGATAAGTCCAGAGACGCTGCTCGCTGATGCTGATAACGATGCGCTTGTTCAGGATGATCGGCAAGCCGATGTTGATGTCGCGGGGAGGGATCGTCAGCCTCTCGCCGGGGATGAGGGACCTCCCCGTCGTCTGCGGATTGGCGTTAGCCAGCCTCCAATAGGGAATGCCGACATGGAAGCCGACGGAGACCAGCGTCTCGCCCCGTCCGACGACGTACGTCGTCGGACGGTAGTGGACGATGAGGGGATCGGACCCCTGGCCGTCGAAGGCCGCGACCACGGCCTCCTGGGCAGCGGTGGTATCAAAGAAGCGCTCTTCCCCCAGGCTCGCGTCCGGGCCCTCGACCCAGGCCGCGGCCCCAGCCTCATCAAGAACCACCCGGTAGGCATTCCAGCCCCTTTCGACCCGCAGCCAGGAGGCGATCTCCTCCCGGGAGGGTGCCCAGTCGAAGTGCTCGTCGCTCACCGGGTCATAGGCGATCAGATGAACGGGCGTCCCCAGCAATCGCTCTGCCTCAGCAGCCGCGCCGGAGACATCGGCGATGTGCGGCTGGAACGGTGTCATGACGAGCGGCACGAAGCCATACGTGAAGAGAATGCTCCCAGGGTCCATCTGGAGCAGAGCGATTGTGGCCTGGATGTCGAGGGCCTTGCCAGGCAGGCCGCTCTGCTGGACCACGACACCCTGCTGGATCTCCAGGATGCCTTCGACGGGGGCCACATCCATGACTTCCGACCACCGCGTCAGGCCCGCCCGTGCGACTGCAGGATTGAAGCTGGCAATTGGCTCCAGGTCTCGACCAGTCCGCATGGTCTGGACGAACTGCCGAGTGCCGATCACAGGCCCTTGAGCCCGTCCCACGTCGAATGCCGCCTGCGCGCTGGCAAGGGCATCGACGCCCAGGCCGAACTCGGACGGGCGGGACATGAGGGATCGGGTTGGCTCACTCGTATCGAGGGCAGGCAGGCGGAAGTCCTGGTTCCATTGGCGGTCAAGCGCCTCGGCTGCCTCGGTGACCGTCATCCCCTGGAGCGGCATCCCCCCGACGCTAACGCCGGGCATGATCCAGCCCACGGCTAGGCAGTAGCCGTAGCCGGCCAGAACCGCGCCAATCGGGATCAGGAGCAGGCCGACCACGACTGCCGAGGCGATCCCCAACTTGCGCAGGCGGGGATTGGCAGGCGCGGCTCGTGCCGGCCGTCCCACCTTGGGCTTGGCATGGAAGACCGCCCGGCTGAGCGCTGAGGTTCGAAGGAGGTTCATCGCTTTCACGATCGCCTCGATGGCGGGCTATTCTACACGAAGAGCGGCACCGAGGCACCTAGAGGCTCACGGCCAGAACGTCCCGGCAGCTGGACGTCGGGCACAGAGCCCCTAGATGCCCTGGTGCCTGATGGCATCGATGCAAGAAACCTGCCGCAATCGGCTGCAGCCGGTCAGGTGTCTTGCGCGTCGGTTGTATGCTCAGGGCTCGATGGGATAGCCCGCCGCCTCCCAGGCGTGCAAGCCGCCCAGGATGGGCGTTACGCGGGTGAAGCCGTGCTCCCGTAGGAAGAGCGCCGCACCGGCGCTCACCCCTTCCTCCGCTCAAGTGCAGTAGGTGATGATCCAGGAGTTGGAGTCGAGCTCCCCGAGGCGGGCCTCGAGGTCGGCGTTGGGGATGGACAGCGCCCCAGGGATGTGTCCCTGCTCATACTCCTGCTCGGACCGCACATCTACGAAGACAGCCGTTCCGGCGTCGAGGGCGGCCTTGGCATCGGCAGGGCTGACACGCTCGATCACCTCCGCCTGAACCGGCTCGGCAACCGCTGTTACCGTGGGGGTTGGCTCGCCTGAACCCGCTCGGAGCGACGGGCCGAGGGAAATCAGGGCCAGGACGACTAGCAGTCCGAAACCGAGGACCCACCGGATCGGATCGCTCCTCCACTTGCCTTGCTGTCTCATATCGTCACCTTTCCTGCCATACCGGACCGAACACCTCTGTCATTCACCAAGACCCTCTCGGGCCAGAGGGAAGACGGTTTCCCCGGCCACTATGTTGCGCGTATCTAGGGTCGCGTCTTCAGCTTCATAGAAG
>CAYQUY010000134.1:0-6996 GCA_964420755.1 uncultured Anaerolineaceae bacterium | reverse complement strand
CCCCTCACCCGCGCTTGCGACGCCCGCGCCTCTATCCCACAGACAGCTCCTGGCATCGGTGTGCGCCTCAGGTTGCACTGGCCTGCTAAACCTCCCAATCGTTCGCGCCTCTCACCCCCGACTGACCAGCATGGCCAGGAAGGGGATCCAAAACAGGCTGTACCGCAGGGGCCGCCTGAGCCCTCGCGCGCCCGCGAACAAGACTACGGCAAGAACCAGACCGCTGGCGAAGCGGACCAGCCCCAGGGGCTCCCGGAAGGTCGAGAAGGGCAAGAAGGCAATGGCCGCGCCGTTGAAGAGCAGAGCCAAAGCCTCTGCGTCCCACCGGCGGCGTATTATCTCGATCGCTCCCGCGATCACCCCCCAGACGGCAGGAGCCAACACCGAAGGACCGAAGGCCGCAAGGTACATGCCCAGTACCCTGGCCGAGATGAAGCCGATGCGCCAGAAACCCATGAACGGGATCCACTCGAACGGCGTCGCATCGGCACCTCCGCTTGCCAGGCCCGGCTGCCCGAAAAGACGCCAAAGCCAGACCTGCCAACCGGCGAAGGCCAAACCGGCAATCCCAAGCGCCGCGGCCGACCGTCGTCGGCCCCCGTCCAGCAGATCGGCTCCCAGCGCGGCGCCCCAGAACAACAGGCTGGTTTCTTTGGCGAAGAGCGCAAGGCCAAACAGGCTAGCGCTGAGTGCAGACCTGCGCCTGCGTCTCGCCCACCATCCCCACGCGACCAGGGCATACGCCAGTGGTTCGGCCAGGTCAAGGGCAACGCCCGCCAGAAGACCGACCCACAGACCATGGCACAGGGCATAGCCCGGCCAGATGCCCTCATCGGCAAGGATCTTCGCCACTGCCCAAGTGCCGAGGAAATGAGCCACGAGGTTCGTTGCCAGGAGAGCCCAGGCGATGGCTTCCGGCTGCCCCAGCGACAGAGCGCGCGACAGGAGCGGGTACAGGATTCGCTGGTAGCGGTAGGCAGGCACATCCAGATGCTCTGCCACGCGGCCCGGGTCTGGATCCTGGGCGACGTAGTAGGCGAATTGCCCGTCGTACCCTTCCGTCCCGGCGGGGTCTGGCACTTGATAGCGGGTGCCCAGTCCGGCCAACCCGGCCGGGTCCCAGCCAGCGCCCGCCAACCGCCAGGTGACATAGGCGGCGGCCACGAACAACGTCACCAGGGCCGGCCAAACGACCCTCAGCCTCGCCGCCACCGCCACCCCATCCAGACGACCGCCAGCCAGGCAACCAGGCTCAACGCCGCGCCTGCCCAGAAGCTGGTTGGGTGGTACTCGAATGTGACCGTGTGATTCCCCGGCGGAACCCAGACGGACCGGAAGAGGTAGTCCGCCCGATAGAGACGCGTCGCCTGCCCGTCCACGGTCGCCCGCCAGCCCGGGTACCATGCATCCGAAAGCACAAGCCACCCGCCCGCGGGCGCGCTCACCTCGACCGAGACAGAGTTCGGGTCGCCCTGGTCGACGAACGTTGCCTCCCCCGGCCCGCCGACACGCGCCGCCTCGTGCCGGTCGACGCCGACAAGGACGACCATCCCGTCAGGGTCGAAGCCGTCCGCGAAGACCCTGTCGAGGGCTGCCTCGGGTGTATCCGCCGCCTCGGCTTGCGGGACCAAGCGAAGCCTCGAGGCGCCTGAGACTGCCCCGTACCGCACCCCGGACGGTTGCGACGGACCTGCCGCTGCCCGGTAGCCGACGTCCATCAGACGCAACGGGCGCTCCTGCTCCGGGCCGGCCAGGGTCTCCAGCCTTTCCATCCAAGTCGCATAGGCTGCCGACAGCAGCGGGTCGAAGTTGTCGACAGAGGAGAGGCCGTCCAGCAACGGCGTGTCGGGGAGCCCCACGTCACGCGCCACGGACCAGTCTACGCCCGGATGGAAGGTGTCGAGGCGGAAGATGTTGTTGAAGGTCAGGGCGTACTCGAGCTCCGAAGGCATGTACAGGCGGTGGCCACTGCCCACTGATTGCACCAGCTGGCTTTCGCCTGAGAATGTAGAGAGCGGGGCTGAGGGATTCAGCCCGACGCCGGCGTAGACCAGATCGGCGACGACCAGTGCGACGACCAGGCTGGCCCAGGCACGGCCACCCTGTCTCGGTCGGAACAGCGCCAGGAGAGCCGAGGCCAGGAGACCGACCCCGGCAAGGGTGAACGCCCGGATGATGGTAGGCCGCACGCCGCCGATCAAGGGTCCGAGAGCGTAGGAGGCTATCCCCACGACGGCGGCCCCTACCGTCCCGAGCCGGAGCCAGTAGAGCCAACGTCCCGACGGGGACCGCCAGACCTCCGCTCCCAGGCCGGCGAGCAAAGAGAGAGCCAATACCAGAAGGAGATTCCAGCGCGCAGGCGCCTGGAAGAGATCGAAGGTTGGCACATGCCTGAAGAGGAATGGGAAGATCGGCGTGTTCTTCCCCAACGCCAGCAGAGCCGAGCCCACCCCGACGCAGGCGAGGAACGCAGTCAACCACCGCCGTTCGCCGCCGAACAGCGCGCGGATGGCCGCTGCCAGAGCCAGGAGGATCGGCAAGACCCCGATGTAGACGGCATCTTCCCAGTATGCTCCATACCCCCAGTAGTCGCCGCTGGCAGGGCTGCCGAACACGCCCGGCATGAGCAAGCCCATGAACCGCCACGGCCAGAAGGAGTAGGTCAGGGCAAATCCCGCATCGAGGCCAGACTGCCTTGATGAAAGCACCAGGTACTCGGCAGTGGGGATAAGCTGCGCCGCCGCCAGAGCCGCGCCGATCAGGCCCGCACCCACCGTCCACACAACCGCTCGCCCAACGGCAGGCCATTTCTCCTGACAGTATGCCCGCCACAAGATCCACAGGACCATCAGCACGGCGGAGTACCAGGCGATCTGGGCATGGCCCGAAAGCCACTGCAGACCCAGAACGAGTCCTAGCGCGACCATCGCCTTGGCGATACTGCCTCGGGCTGCCCGTCCGGCGGCCTCGGCGGCAAGCCTGTCGGCGGAGGCAATGACCCAGGGCAACCAGGCGACGGAGGCGTTGATGCTCAGGAAGCTGGCTCGCGCAACCAGGTAACCTGAAAGGCTATAGGCCAGCGCGGCGACGATCTGGGCGAGCGGATCCAGACCCAACCGGCGGGTGAGCACGATCATCCCCGCCCCTGCCCAGATCAGGTGCAGCATCACCAGCAGCCCTTGCCCCCAGGCCGGCCCTGTAATCACCAGGAGGAAGTTCGGCGGGTAGAGGAGCGCCGACTGGTAGTTTGCCAGAAGCGGCGCTCCCATGCCAAGCCAAGGGTTCCAGAGGGGAAGATGACCGTGGCGCAGGGCCTCTATGGCGAAGGTGCGCCAGGGGACGAACTGGAGCAGCGGGGTCCCCCAGACCAAAGCCTGCCCGCGGACGAGCATCGGCCCAAAGAGAGCCAGCGGGCCCAGGGCGACAACGAGCCAGGGGATCAGGCGCTTCAGTCGGTCGTTCATGCGGCAGTCTGCGGCTTGTGCGCCTGACAGATCGCTGAGGAACGCCCGCCCGAGCGAAGAACCAGGCACTTGTGCCGATTCGCATCCTTGGGGATTGACACCCTGAGGACTCTCCTAGAGATTACCGAAGGTGGACGCGGTAAAGTTCATAGCCCGATTCCTGGTAGACCAGGGTCAGGAAAGGCGCCTCTGATGGATCCCAGCTTCCCAGGGCGCGCTCGCCTGGGCCAATGAGCACGTAGGAGACAGTGTGGGCTGCCAGGAACTCGATTCGGGCGGCATCCGGCTCGCCCGCTGAGTAGAAGGCGGAGACCTCCGGCAGCAGGGCCTGCAGCCCCGCCGACTCAGGCCCATGTCCGACAACGACCCTCACCGGGGCCCATGCAGGTAACGCGTTCCCCGTCTCGTACGAGGTCAGGACGACGGATCTGGGCGGGACGTGGTCCCGACACCACCCGAAAGCGGCTACCTCCGAGCCCGGGCGGAAGACAGGCTCCCCAGGCAGCATGGCGACACCCGTCCCTCCCACAAGCAGCAGGACGCTGGTTACCATCGACAGTGCCAGCAGAAGCGGCCCTACCAGGTTGCGCCAAACCTCGGCCGTCCACATCGATAGTCCGTAGGCCGCGAGGATCGCAAGGGCCACCCAGATACCCTCCGGTAGGCGCCGCTGCAGGTTGAGCGGTGCATAGGCGAGCAGGGGCAAGGAGAGACACCAGGCAACCGGGAGCAAGGACTCCGCGCGCTTGGTGCGGATCAGGGCCCGCCCGCCGGCAATGGCTGGAACAAGGACAAGTCCGTAGGCGGCAAGGTAGTGCAGCGGATGGGGCGAGGGGATCCGGTTCTGGGCCGACCAGGCCCGAAGATAGGGGTCAAGGAGATAGGAGACGCCCGTGTAGATGAGGAGCGGCAGCGGGATCAGTGCCGCCTGCGCTGCCGGCCGGAGCCAGACCCGAAGCTGGTCCCGCCAACCCTTCTTCCCTGCCGCGGCCACCACTGCCAGCAAGTGGCAGCCTACAACAGCGTACGCCGAGACCATTTCGAACGGCTGGACCAACCCCACCACCAGCCAAAGGGCTCCTGCGGCCCACCCACGCTTGGGCTTCTGGGCCGCCTCCAGATAGAAGACAAGGCCTCCCAGGAGCAGGGCACGACCGAGGACGAGATGAGGCAACCCAAACATGGCGAGGAAGCCAAAGGACTCCGGCGAGATCAGATCGAGCGGCAGGCTGCCCAACCACTCGCCGCGCCCGGCGAGTGAGATCAGCCATCCCAGCCCTCCACCCGCCGTCGCCAGGACAGTCGCCCAACGGCGCCAGGAAATGGGCTCGAGGAAAAAGGCCGCGAATCGATATGTGGCCAGAACGGTCAGCGGTATCGCTGCGATGCGGAACAGGTGAAACAGAACCACCAGCTGCTCCTGCAAGGCAGCGCCGCTCGCCAGTTTGCCCAACAAGAGATAGGGCAGAAACGCCAGGATACCCCGCTGCGGGTCCGAGGTGTAAGGCGTCCGGAAGAGCCAAGCGCCACCCGACCCCAGAAGCATCTTGGCGATGTATGAGTTGCCGTCCTGGACGCCAAAGACGAACCCGGTGAACTGCCATGCGGCCGATTGCGCGGCGAAGGCAAGCACGTAGGGGATCGTGGTGGCCGTGGCCAATGCCACCGCATACCCCAGGCACCAAGCTCTCTCGGGTTTCGTCACGGCCGCACCCACATCCAGGCCAGCAGCAATGTGCCAGCCATAGTGAGAATCAGGCCCCCGTAGAACGGCCAGGGCACGAAGCGGAAGACCACTTGATGCTCGCCTTCTGAAAGCGTTACCCCACGCAGGATGCCGTACGGCGCCGAAATCCGCGCCGGCTCCCCATCCACCGTCGCTTGCCAACCAGGATAGAAGATCTCACTGAGCACGAGTTCCCCTGGGCCCCGGGAGGTGATCTCGATGCGGTTCGGCGTCCAGGAAAGGGACTCAACCGGGAACCAGTTGCCCGATGAACCCGCGGGCATCGGCTCGACCCAGGCCCGCGGCCTGGCCGCTTGATTGCGATAGGCGAAAACGTCGTCGGACGGTTCGACGACCAAGTCCGCCGCATCAACACGGTAGTCCGACACCACGATACCGATGTTCAACAGACCCAAGGCGCGGGCATCGAGCCTCGGTCCCCAGTCCTGTTTGGGATCGCCGGACGGAAATGGCGGAAGGGTCTCGCTGTAGCCGGCCGGGGAGAACCCCGCCGCCTGCGCCATGTACGACACGTAGCGGGCCAGCTGGAGCGGATTGACTCCGTCGGCCAGCTCCAGCCCTGATGCCGCAGCGGTCTGCTGCGGCAAGCTGTAGGAGGGCGAGAAGATTCGGTTTGAGCCCGGATCCGCCGCAAGCTGCTGCACCAGTTCCTGCCTTTCGGCTAGCACCTCCGACGAGGCGCGGGGCTCGAGAAGGGAGGAGTCCACGAGGACCAGGTCCGCCACAACCAAGATGATCCAGGCCGCCATCAGGCCACTCTCCCTGCGGAGACTGCCCCCAAAAAGCCACATGGGCCGGCCGGTGACCCTTGCAGACGGCGAGGTGCCCGTCTCTTGCGATTCTGTCTCCCCCGATTCGGGGGCCGGGGAAAGAGCCCCGTCCTCCGACTCCGTGAGGATGCTGAGCACGGCCGCAAGCATGGCCACCAGCAGAAATGCGTAGCCGCCAGCTCTTGAGGCCAGGTTGATTTCGAGCCCGAAGGCGAGCAGGACGGAGCACACCGCTACGGCCAATGCTCCTAGCCGAGCCCACCTGAGCCGGGCGGGATCCCCGGCCTGGGTCAACACCTCCAGCCCGCTGCCGGCCAGTTGCGCCAGGGCAAGTGATCCCAGAAAGAGGAACCGAGCAGGAACACGCAGCATCCCTGCCCCTGGGACCACACGGACCAGGGTCTCATAGACCGGCGTCTGGCTTCCGAGCGCGAGGAGCCAGGCGCTCAGCATGACGGCGCCCCAGAAGAGCGCACCGTCTTTTCGGCCGAGCACTGCCGCACAGGCGAGGCACAATGCGGCGATGCCGCCGTAGGCGAGCCATTCCGGCCAACCACCCAGATCAGCCACTAGGACGCCCAGGAGGCGCACGGGTGGAAGCGCCAGACGGGCGCTCTCCTCGGGGGTGATGCTGGCACGCGCGCTCAGGGACACAAGCTGAGCCATCGGCAGAGCCAACACCGCTGCGATCATCGCGCACAGGGCTGCAGCCATGCCGACTGCGGCGAGCGTGCGAGACCCGCTCAGCCTCGTATGACTATGCGCAGCCTGGCGGATCCCATAGGCGAGCCCGAGGATCCCGGCTGGGAGCACCCAGCGAGGATCAGCCACGAAGATCACGCCCAGCAACGCCCCAGCCAGCGCTGCCCACCTCAGCCCTCCGACCACCCCCTTGCGCACTGCCAGCGCTGCCCGGTGGACCGCCAGGAGCAGCCACGGGGTCCAGCTGACCGCAAAGACCAAACCCGGGTGTCCCAAGCCAATATGGCCGACCAGCTTGTGCGCCCCCCCGAAG
>CAYQUY010000133.1:0-7007 GCA_964420755.1 uncultured Anaerolineaceae bacterium | reverse complement strand
GCTCCTCTCTACAATGTCACCCTGACCTTCGAAGGGGGCTGCACGCTGCGCACGGTCTGGTAGAGAGCCGCGGCGACGCCGCACGACTTCGGAAGCCCGCAGGACTTCCGAAGTCGTCCAGGAAAGCCACATCATCCCCCCGTGCTATACTCCGGCTATAGCGCCCGCTGCTTATGCAGGCTCATGCTTGTTCATGCCGGCCCTCTCGGCTTGCGCGAGGGTGGGAGCACTTGGCAGCAGGCGCAGCCACTCCGTTCGACAGAGGGTCAATCTGCACCCAGGGAGCATCTGCAAGATACCCCTGCTGGTTGAAGGAGGCCGCGATGCACATCCTTCTGGTCAACATACGCGTCAAGCCGGAGGCGACTGCCGAGTTCCGGCGTGTCACGTTAGAGAATGCCCGGCACAGCATCCAGGAACCCGGCGTGGCACGGTTTGAGGTGCTTCAGCAGCAGGATGATCCGACCCGCTTCACCCTGATCGAGGTCTACCGGACGTCAGACGATCCCGCTCGGCACAAAGAGACTGCCCACTACAAGGCCTGGGCGGAAGCGGTCGGCCCGCTGATGGCCGAGGCCCGCACCCGGGCGCTGTTCACCAACCTCTTCCCCGACGACGAGGGCTGGGGGTAGGCCAGGCATGCGATTCGAGTTTGCCACCGCGGGAGGAATCCTCTTTGGGCCGGGAACGCTGGACCAGGTCGGTCCCTTGGCCGCGGCGCTGGGCCGGCAGGCGCTCGTCGTCACCGGCGGGACGCCGTCCCGGGCCGCTCCCCTCTTCGACAACTTGGTGAGGAGCGGCCTTCGCTGCTCGATGTTCTCGGTGGGTGGCGAACCCACGGTGGGCACGGCCAGCCAGGCGACGAAGATGGCTCGAGAGGCCGGATGTGAGCTGGTGATCGGTTTCGGCGGCGGGAGCGCCCTGGATACGGCCAAGGTCGTTGCGGCCCTGGTGACCAACGGCGGCGAACCGCTGGACTACGCCGAGGTCATCGGCGCGGGCAAGCCGCTCACCCAGCGCTCCTTGCCCTTCATTGCCATACCCACCACGGCGGGCACCGGAACGGAGGCAACCCGCAACGCGGTCTTGGCCTCCCCGGAACACAAGGTGAAAGTCAGCTTGCGCAGCCCGGACATGCTCCCGAGGGTGGCCATCGTCGACCCGCTGCTCACCCACAGCATGCCGCCAGCGCTCACGGCCGGCACGGGGCTGGACGCGCTGACGCAGCTCATCGAGCCATTCGTCTCCACCCGGGCCAACCCTGTGGTGGACGGAGTAAGCCGGCAGGGGATGGCCTGCGTGGCGCGCTCCCTTCGCCGCGCTTTCGAGAACGGCCAGGACGCCGCGGCGCGGGAGGATATGGCACTGGCGAGCCTGCTGGGCGGCATGGCTCTCGCCAATGCCGGCCTTGGCGCGGTCCATGGGTTCGCTGGACCACTGGGGGGGATGTTCGAGGCTCCCCACGGCGCGGTCTGCGCCCGGCTGTTGGCGCCGACGATGAGGATCAACATTCAGGCGCTTAGGGCGAGGGGGGATTCCCTGGGGAGCCTGCAGCGCTACGCGGAGGTCGCTCGCAGCCTGACAGGCAACCCCGAGGCTACCCTCGAGGACGGTGTTGCCTGGGTGCGGGAGTTGTGCCAGGCACTTCAGGTGCCGGCGCTGCGCGCGTATGGGATGACCGAGGCGGACATGCCGGGGTTGATCGAGCGGGCGGTCGTCTCCAGCAGCATGAAGACCAATCCCATCCTGCTGACCGAAGACGAGCTTGAGGCGATTCTGGTTGAGGCGATCTAGTCGCGGACCGCGGGCGGGCGATGGGCAAGGCTAGATCGCCCGCTCGTACGTCCTGTGCATCTTGTAGAAGTTGATGCCCAGATCCCTCATCTCCCTCTGCATCGGGTCGTTTTCGACGCCGATTTGAACGATATCGGCAAACTCGAAGCGGCTTTCCATCACGCTCTTGCACATCTCACTGAATAGGAGGGCCGTTCCCCCAAGGCCGCGGTACTTCTCGATGATGCCGGCGCCGTTGATGTTGATCCAGCGGGTCCGCCTGAACTCGAGCAGGATGTCGATCCAGCCCAGGGGCAAGAGCCGCCCGCCTGTCCGCTGAAGGGCAGCCGAGACGTCGGGGTAGGCGAAGAGGAAGCCGACGGGCTCGTCGTCCTTGAACACGATCTTGACCAGGCTTGGATCGGCGAACAACATCATCTGGTTGGCGATGGTCTGGATCTCGTCTGGCGTGAGGGGAACGTTTCCGGTCGTAGCCCCCATTGCGTCGTTGTAGAGCTTACCCAGCCTGGGCACGAGGGAGCGGAGGTCGCGGCGGCTCCGGTAGCGAGCTACCCTCAACCCCCGACGCTTCTGGACGAGCTCCGCCAAGCGATGGATCCTCTCCGGGAACTCGACTGACCGATCGAGATAGCCGGAGACCTGCTCGCCCGACTTCCGAAGTCCGGCCGCCTCGACCAGGGAAGCGTAGTAGGGCGGGTTGTACGGAATGCCCAATGCGGGCCGGTGCTCGAACCCCCGCACGAGCAGCCCCATGGCGTCCAGAGGCGTGAGGCCCTTGGGGCCGAGGAGCCGATCGAGGTGCCGTCGTCGGGCCCACTCGAGGGTCGCCCCAAACAGGGCCTGGGAAGCCTCGGAGTTGTCTTCGCATTCAAACAGGTAGAAGAAGGCGGTGCGCTCCTTGTTGTAGGCGTTGTAGTTGCGGTTCTCGAGGACGGCAATCCGCCCCACCGTCTGCCCTCCCTGTTGCGCCAGGAAGAATGCGGCCTCTGAATGGCGGTAGAACGGATGGCGGCGTCTATCCAGCATGCGCCGGGCATCGGAGGCCAGAGGAGGCACCCACTGGGGAACGCTACGGTAAATACGGGCCGGCAGGTCGAGGAATTGACGCACCTGGCGGCCGTCGGAGAGGTCAACCTCGGTGATATTCATTAGAGGCTCCTATCAGGGTGCGGAGTGGAGACCCCCGCTTCCTCCTCTGGATAAGGCAGTCCTTGATCACCCTGCTTGCGGGTTGAGCCGGGTCCGGCCGGCGAGGGCCTGAGATCTCCTTTGGCGATCTCGGGTGCCCCCGCGCTACGGCCGCTGGTCTACAGGGAAAGCTGGCCCATCCGTCGATCACCTTGGCACGGGCGGGGCGCGGGATCGATGCAAGCTCCCTGACAAAGCCGCAGTATACTAGTGAGAGAGGGATTGTCTTCGTCGGTGGAGAGGCCGCCATGATCACATTCCATGAGACCGTTGACGCCGTCGAGCACCTGAACGAGATGCTGAAATCCTCGACTGAGGTCCGTGCGGCGGTCAAGCATGCCCTCGACTACATGGCCGATTTCCAGGGGATGCTGGTGTACCCCCACACCAAAGGCTTCAGGGAAGTCGGCGAAGCTCTGGACTACATTGACAAGGTGCTCGTCCCGCGCCTGGCCCGCATCCACGATACCCTCGCCTCGCACACCGATCCCCACCTCAGGCGGCTGGACCAGGCACAGGAGCTCTCCAACCGGCTGCTCCTCAGGCTCCAGATGCTCTCCGACGAGGGTAGCGGCGGAATACTTCCCTAGCGTGCCCTCCTCTTCCCGGCAGCTGATCTTCAGGCGCCATGGTCTCATGACGGCGCCACACGCTGCCTGCCGGGGGCGGAGTCCGTCGTTGGAGAGCTATAGCCTGGGGAGCTCGATCGCCTTCTGGCTCTGGTACTTCCCCTTCTTGTCCGCGTAGGAAACCCGGCACAATTCGTCCGCTTCGAAGAAGAGAACCTGGGCGATGCCCTCGTTGGCGTAGATGCGGGCCGGAAGAGGCGTCGTGTTGGATATCTCGAGGGTGACGAATCCCTCCCACTCTGGTTCAAAAGGAGTGACGTTGACGATGATGCCGCAGCGGGCGTAAGTCGACTTTCCCAGGCAGATCGTTAGCACGTTGCGGGGAATGCGGAAGTACTCCACGGATCGGGCCAGGGCGAAGGAATTGGGAGGGATGGTGCAGACCGGGCCTTTGAAGTCGACCATCGAGCGCGGGTCGAAATGCTTGGGATCGACGACGGCCGAGTAGACGTTGGTGAAGATCTTGAACTCGTCGGCCACCCGGATGTCGTACCCGTAGGAGGAGACGCCAAAGGAGATCACCCCGTCGCGGATCTGATTCTCCTCAAAAGGCTCGATCATCCTCCGTTCGCGCGCGGTGCGGATGATCCAGTGATCGGGCTTCAAACCCATAGCCTCCTCCTTGGCAGTGAAAGGCTGCTCAGGCAGTTGCCGTGTCTGCCCGCACAGGATTGGTCAGCGTCCCGATGCCTTCGATCTCGATGGTGATCTCATCCCCGTCGGCCAGAGCCCCCACGCCTGAAGGGGTTCCGGTGAGGATCACATCACCGGGGTCAAGGGTCATCACGGAGGAGATGAAGGCCACGAGCTGGCGAACCGGAAAGATCATGTCGCGGGTGGAGCCCATCTGACGCAGCTGGCCACTTACGGTGCAGGTGATCAGGGCATCGGCCGGGTCGAGGTCGGTTTCGATCCATGGGCCGAGGGGGCAGAAGGTGTCGAACCCTTTGGCCCGGGTCCACTGACCGTCTCGCTCCTGCAGATCCCGGGCGGTCACATCATTGGCGATGGTGTAGCCCAGGATGTGGCCCTGAGCCTCCTCGGGACGGATCCATCGGCCACCCAGGCCGATGACGACCGCCAGCTCCGCCTCGTGATGTACCTGCTTGGACTGCGGCGGAAGCCGAATGATCTGCCCGGGCCCGATGACGGTGCTGGGTGGCTTCAGGAAGAGGAGGGGAATCGAAGGAACCTCGGCCTGCCTTTCCTCGACGTGCGAGAGGTAATTCCGCGCCACGCAGACGATCTTCCCCGGAACCACAGGCGGCGCCAGCCTGGCGGCGCTGAGCGGCAGGGTCGCCTCCTCCCGCCGGTACTCGCCGAACGGAGAGCCGTCCAGCACCCCAATTCGGTCTCCCGACAGCCACCCCCACGCCGGAGCCGAGGGCGGACTCGTGGAAAAGCGAGCTATGCGCATCTTGGTTCACCTATGGCAGCGTCGTCTCGGAAACGCTTGCGGGCCCAGACCAGGTCGTAGTCCTTTTGCCAGAAAGTCTCTTGCACCTCTTCTAGCCCCAAAGTCTGCAGTCTGCTGCCGATCTGGCGGCGAGGAAACGTTCGGCCAACGATCCAGCGGGCCTGCCAGCCGACGCGGTTGGTCACCAGCAGCCAGCCTCCCTGACGAAGCACACGGACCATCTCTGCCAGGGAGGCCAGAGGCTCGGGCGTAAACTCGGCCACCTCCAGGCTGGTGACCAGGTCGAACGCTTCGGAGGGGAAGGGGAGAGGCACGGCCCAGGCGCGCACCCAGCGGGTCTTCTTCGGGGCGACGGCCTGACGGCCTCGCTCGAGCATGCGCTGAGAGGGTTCGACACCAGTCACCATGCCCCGAAACAGGTCCAGGGGCGCGAGGGTCCGGGCGACCCGCCCGGTGCCGGCACCGACATCGAGCAGACGAGCATCCTCGAGACCGGCCAGCGCGTTGGCCAGCGGCTCACCCAGGAAGCGGCGTTCCCAGTCGGGATTGAAACGCTTGATCCCATCGTAGCGGTGAGCGGTCAGGTCGTACAACCAGACGACGAAGTGCCTGCCCAGGTGGGCGCCCTCACAGATCCAGAACTCCCAGACCAGGACTGCCGCGATCATCAACGCCGCGCCAGAGACCCCGAGCGCCAAGCCCAGTGACATGCGAGCGCGCCTCTACGCGGCGCCCTCCTGCTTGCCCTCTTTGCGAGCCCGGCCGGGGCGGGCGGCGCGGCCTGTAGCGACCTGCGGACTTGCCCCGAGCCGCCTCGTGAAGTCGGCAGCCCGGCCAGCGATCTCCCCTCTCTTGCCAGGCCGGCTGCCCTCCAGCATCTCGGTCAAGGCGTAGACGGCGGCCACCAGTCCTAACACGGCCAGCCGTTCATCCTGACTGGCGTGGAGGGCCAGGGCCAGGTCGGCAGCGCGGGCTGTGTCGGATGAGGGCCCGGCGACGAGGGCGGCGGTCTGCCGTCCAGAGGCGCGAGCTTGCTCCAGGGCGCGGGCGGTATACGGCGTCTCCTCCATCGCCTCGACTGCCAGGACAAGGTCGCCGGTGCCGGCCTGACTGAGGGCGCGGGCCATGTCGGCCGGACCGCTCCCCGCCAGGGAGGCCGCGATGCCAAAGGATTCGAGCTGATCCGCCAGCATCCGGGCCACCGGCCGAGTGATCCCTTGGGCCAGGAGGACCACACGTTTGGCCTTGTGCAGGGCGGCTGCGAGCTCCTCGGCCGCCGCAAAGGGGAAGCTGCGCCGCGTCAGATCGAGGTGACGGGCGGCTCTCAGCAGGGCGGCGTCCGCGGCAGCGGTGGAGGTCTCTGCGGCGGCCTGCGGCTCGACCAGCAGCTCCTGGCGCACCCTGGCCCGCAGGTCGCGCTGCAGTTCTGGGAAGCCCGCGTAGCCCAGCCGCTGGCAGAAGCGGACAACCGTCGCGGGATCGACCTCCAGATGATGAGCGAGTTCCGTGGCCGTGAAAAGCGAGGCCTCGAGGTACGAATCCAGCAGGTAGTCACCGATCCGCTGCAGGTTTGGCGAGAGCTCTGAGCGCGACTGGCGGATTCGGTCCTCG
Source organism: uncultured Anaerolineaceae bacterium (assembly GCA_964420755.1). Classification (GTDB taxonomy): domain Bacteria; phylum Chloroflexota; class Anaerolineae; order Anaerolineales; family E44-bin32; genus DATEAV01. The sequence goes on along the minus strand of CAYQUY010000133.1, from coordinate 368 downwards.
AACGATGGCGTCTTCCACCTCCTGCCTTGCCTCCGCTCTCGAGGCGGCCCCGCGGGCAGCCGAGGACTATAGCACAAGCCGAGGGTCGCGGCAACGCGGAGGGGGATTCGCACCTCCGGTGCCGTTGGCTTCCCCACCAGTGGGAACAGGGCCCCTGATGTGGGTCCCTGGATCGACGCTCCCGCCGTCGGATCGGTGACAGGGCGCGAGGTGGGCGCGTTGACGCCTCCCCGGCCAGCGGCTATAATCCGGCCGCGGGCGGATAGCTCAGCTGGTTAGAGCACTTCTCTTACACAGAAGGGGTCGCAGGTTCGAGTCCTGTTCCGCCCACCAGGGGCGTCCCCGAGACGCCCCTTTGTCATCGCGGG
>CAYQUY010000132.1:0-7029 GCA_964420755.1 uncultured Anaerolineaceae bacterium | reverse complement strand
GTATAATGCCTGGCTGGACAGCGGCGGTGCAGTGCCGGCCGCACATGTGCTTGGATCATCATAGCCAGGGAAGGGGAACCGGGTATGTCGACCTTCGATCTGATGCGTGAACTCGGGCAACAAGCTCCGGGGAAGATCGTCCTGCTGATTTTGGACGGGCTGGGCGGCTTGCCGATGGAGCCCGGTGGACCGACGGAGCTGGAGGCCGCCAAAACGCCTAACCTGAACCAGATGGCAACGGAAGGAACGCTCGGCCAGACCATCCCGCTCCGCCCTGGCATCACCCCGGGATCGGGGCCCGCCCACCTGTCGCTTTTCGGCTACGATCCGCTGGAGCACGAGGTCGGCCGAGGCGTCCTGGAGGCGATCGGGGTCGGGATGGAAGTGCGCAAGGGCGACGTGGCCGCGCGCGGCAACTTCTGCACCGTCGACGCTTCCGGCAGGATCACGGATCGCCGGGCCGGACGCATTCCGACCGAGAAGTCGACCCCCCTGGTCCATCGGCTGGCAACCATCCGTCTGGGTGGCGTGCGGATGGAAGTGCAGCCGGTAAGGGAATACCGGTTCGCCGTCGTCATGCGGGGCCCAGGGCTGGAGGCCGATATCGCCGATACCGATCCCCAGCAGACGGGCGTCCTTCCGCTTCCGGCCAAGGCGCTTCGGCCCGGATCCCAACGTGCCGCCGATCTCTTCAACCAATGGATCGGCGAAGCCCGCCGGCTGCTGGCGGACGAGCCGCAGGCGAACGCACTGAACCTGCGCGGCTTCTCGACCGACCCGGATTTGCCGCAGTTCCCCGAGATCTTCGGGCTGCGATCCGCCTGCGTGGCCGTCTATCCGATGTACAAGGGCGTCTCCCGCCTAGTCGGCATGCAGGTCTTGAGCTGCGAGGGGGACAAGCCGGAGGACGAATTCGCAGCCGTGTCCCGGGCCTGGCAGGATTTCGACTTCTTCTTCGTCCACATCAAGAAGACGGACAGTATGGGCGAAGACGGCAACTTCGCCGGCAAGGCGGCGGTGATTGAGGCCGTGGACACGGCCTTGCCGGCCCTTCTCGCCCTGGAGCCGGCGGTAGTCGCGGTCACCGGGGATCACTCAACGCCGGCTCGCTCCCGCACCCACACCTGGCACCCTGTTCCGCTCCTGCTCTGGGCGCCCTCCACCGGCCGGCCCGATGACCAGACGAGCTTCGGGGAGCGCACCTGCGCTCACGGCGGCCTGGGCACCTTCCCGGCCACGGATATCATGCCCTTGTTGATGGCACATTCTGGCCGGCTGGCCAAGTTCGGCGCCTAGGTGGGGCGCCTGTCGTCTACGCCGACGCGGAGCATATAGAGGAGAGGACTACTATGCGCCTAACGCGACATCTGCTTCTCATAAGCCTCGTCGGGCTGCTGACGACCGCAGCCTGCGCGCTGAGCTTCCGCCCCACCCCAACGCCCACCGCCCGGCCTTCACCGACGTCAACGCCAATCCCGCCGCTTGTCGCCGAGAGGGGCACCATCTCCGGCGAGATCCGACTTCCCTCCGCGACGGGAGCGTACGGCCTCCGGGTCTATGCCCGTGAGCTGACCGCCGGACAGGTGACTTATGTCGAGGTCTCGGAGGGCTCCACAACCTTCACCATCCCCGATCTGCCGGTCGGAACCTACGTCGTCGTCGCCTGGTTCTACCCGAGCGGCGTCAGCGGCGGGTACACCTCCCTGGATACCGTGATGGCCGAAAGCGCGGCAGAGCAGGAAGCCTGCACCACCGCGCTGATCCAGATTCCTCTCGCCCCGGGTGAGAACTATCACGACGTGACGATCGGCTGCTGGGGAGGCGACTTCTTTCAATTCGCCGAATAGCCGGCTCGCCGCAAGGTTGGCCTCGCCAACCCTCTGGCGACATGCCCAAGGATGGCGCGTCCGCTCGCCGGCGCCGAGGACGGTATCGGGGGCGGAGAGCGAGGGCCAGCGCCGAGGATGGCGCCGGGGAGCAAGAGGGCAGGCGTCGATGCCGAGGACGGCGCCTCAGAGCGGAGGGCGAAGGCCGGCGCCGAGGACGGCGCCGGGAGCAGGCCGAGCGTCGACGCCAAGGATGGCGCCGGAGAGCAAGAGGGCAGGCGTCGATTGCGAGGACGGCGCCTCAGAGCGGAGGGCGAAGGCCGGCGCCCAGGACGGCGCTGCGGAGCAAGGGGGCGAGCGTCGGCGCCGAGGACGGCGCCGGGAGCAGAGGGTGAGGGCCGGCGCCGAGGACGGCGCCGGGAGCAGAGGGTGAGGGCCGGCGCCGAGGACGGCACCGCGGAGCAAGGGGGCGGGCGTCGGCGCCGAGGACGGCGCCGGGAGCAGAGGGTGAGGGCCGGCGCCGAAGACGGCGCTACGGAGCAAGGGGGCGAGCATCGGCGCCGAGCACGGCGCCGGGAGCAGAGGGTGAGGGCCGGCCCACGATGGGGCGGTCGCATCGGCTAGGCTTTGGGTCTAGCCGTCCGACGTCGGGCCGCCAGGTAGATCGCGCCCGCTTCAACCAATGTCCCCCCGGCAATCAAGGCGAAGACATCTTGCCAGAACCGCTCTGGGAACAGGCGGATCAGCGTGTCGCTGTACAGGAACCTCCAGGTGTCGCCCTCAAAGAAGATACGGTGGAATCCGACGAAGACGAAGCCGAAACCCACCACCAGCCCGATGCCCAGGATGGCCATCAACACAAGGGTCAGGCGTGACCCGGCGAGTAGTGCCGACCGGGCGTCGTGACCTCGGCCGGCCAAGAGCATCCCCGCCAGCATCACCCCGACGACCACCAACCCACCAATCCACACCTTCAGCGCTGCCTGGGTGAGGCGCTTGACATCCTCCATGTGCCGCAGTTCGGGTTCATTGTAGACAGGGGTGCCGGAGTCGAAACGGAGGTCGCCGAGGAACTCTCGGCCCGCATCGTTAAGGAGGTATTCCAGGGCGATGGTGGCCCAGTACACCCGGTCCTCCCGGGTGAAACCATAGGGCTCGGCCGGGAAGCCCGGCACCCTGTACTCGAGCTGCACAAAGGCCGGGGTCAGCAAGAGCCGAACATTCGTGAGCACAAGGACCACTGGCATCAATATGACGACCAGACCGCGCGCAACCGCTGCCCAGAGGGGCCGACCAGTGGCAGCGGTAGATGACTCGCTTGGAATCCCTTCCGACATAGTATGCCTCGCGGATCAACGCAAGATGTCCAGATCTCCGCTTAGGACGAAACGGATCACCATTGAGTTCGTCAGCTGCTCGATGGGCGCCTTGTCGTCGGTGAAGACGACATCGGAGATGGGTGTCGGCCGCAGGTTGGCGTAGGTCCGTTGCAGGACGTCAAGCAGCAGCGAGGGCGCCCCTTCCCGGGTCAAGGCCAGCAGGTTCTCGCGCAGGCTGTCGGCGGAAGTCGACTGGACGGTGGCGTAGAGGATCGTGTTGAAGGTATTGGGCACATCGACCACATGGACCGAAGGAAACACCGCGCCAATCGTGCCCACCATGGCGTCGACCAGCCGCCGGTCGTCGGGCGTCCTGCCGACATTGACCACCAGCACGCCGTCGCCCCGAAGGTGCCGGCGCGCCTCCTCGAAGAACTCCCGCGTGGTTAGGTGAGGCGGGATATACGGGAGCCGGTAGGCGTCGACGCCGATGACGGAGTACTCCTCGGCGCTGTGGGCCAGCCCCCAGCGCCCGTCGGCGACGATGACGTTCAGATTCGGCTCGTTCATGTCGAACAGTCGCCGGCCAACCTCGACGATCTGGGGATCGATCTCCCAGCCGTCAATCGGGATGGGTCCAAACACGTCTGTGTACTGGCGGGCGATCGTCCCCGCCGCCAGCCCGATGATCCCCACTCGAGCAACGGGCCCGAGCGAAACCGGTGGCGGGTTGAAGAACGGCGCCGCCAGGAAGTAGTCCCAGGTCCCGTAGGTGGCCCCGCCGCCTGGGCTATACACCGAGTGTATCCCCTGCCCCTCGTTGAGGAGGAGGCAGCGGGTGCCGTCATGCTCTACAACCTGGATGTAGTTGTAGGCCGACTCGGTTTCGTAGATCTGTCCGGCGCTGGCCTTGATAGGCTCCGAAAGGACCCACCAGGCAAGCCCGACCAGGACGAAAGGCATCCAAAGATACTTCAGCGCGGCCTTGGGCTGGAGCATCCACAGCCCAACGAGCGCCACGGCCAGCAGGCTGAGGCTGAGCACCAGGAAGGTGAGGGCCGTGCCGATCGAGGGGATCAGCCAGAGCACCGGCAGGAAGGTCCCCAGGATCGACCCCAGCGTCGAAACGGCGTAGACGCGGCCCGAGATTCTGCCTGCCTGCTCCGCATCCCGGATGGCCAGGCGGATGGCAAAAGGTGAGACGCAGCCGAGCAAGGTGACGGGCAAAATGAACAAGACCAGGACGGAGAGGAATGAGCCCGCCATCACTGCGGCGTCCAATCGCTCGACAGCGGCCGCGGCCAGGCGCAGCACCGGCCTTGCCGCCAGAGGGACCAGGCCAGCAGTGAAGGCCGCCCACGCCAGCAGAGAGTAGAAGGTGCTCTCCCGGGGAGACCGGTCCGCCCATCGTCCACCGATGAAGTAGCCGGCGGAGAGGTACACGAGGATCAAGCCGATGATGTTGGCCCAGACGATGTTGCTGGTGCCGAACACGTTCCCAAGTAGGCGGGAAGCGGTCATTTCTAGACCGAGGCTGGTGACCCCGCCAAAGAAGACTGCAGCGAAAAGCCATCGGTTCCGCAAGGGATGCTCCAAGAGTGCGGGACTTCCTGCACCGCGCCGGTCTAGGCCGCGGCCGGCAAGCCCGGCTCGAGCCGTGCCGAAGTCAGGGCAGCCGACAGATCGGCTCCGCAACTCACCAGCCGCACGTTCAGCCCCACTTTCTGGGCCGCCAGCGCCAGAGCTCGGGAGCCTGCCGGACCACCGAAGGAATGGGCGTCGAGCAACACAAGCACGGGCTGCACCCCCCGCCGGTCGAGCTGGCGGGCGGCGGCAATCACGCCGGGGCTGACGCTCGGCGTAATCAGCGCAACGCTCGCCCCACGGGGGATCTGGGGCGATTCCACCTTGAGGACCTCCTCCAGGCTCAGCCACCCTTCGGCCCGAAGCACCGCCAGCGACTCAAGCAGGCGGTAGAGCTGGCGCTCCCCGCGGTCCGGCTGGATGACCTGGCGCGCCATGCCATAGGCGACCATGCCCACAGCACGGCCCTGCCACAAGAAGTACAGGGCCAGTGAGGCCGCGGCCGCCACCCCATATTCCTCCGTCGAGGGCGGCAGGGAGACCCGCCTCGGACCCGGCCAGGTCGGCATTTCTGCCGGCGGCACATCTGACGAACCCGCTTGGGCCTGGCGAGAGGCGTCCAGGAAGATCCAGATGTCTGCCTTGGGGTCGAGCTCGAACTCCTTGACGATCAAACGATCTCGCCTCGCGGTTGATGGCCAGTGGATGCGGTTGAAGCCGTCGCCTGGGGCGTAGTCCCGCACGCCGGCCGCGCTGGGGGTCACCTGATGGGTGCGGTGCCGCAGCGCCTCCCCGCCCGGCCGCTGGCCGCTGGGGATGGTGAAGGCGCCTAGAGGAACCGTCATCGGCATCACCACCACTCGCTGTGTGTCCGGGGCTTCTCGGGAGAAGGGGAACAGCCCAAAGGGGTCGCCCCCCTCCAACGTGGCAGGCCCGAGGCGGTAGTCGCCCCGCCGGACGCAAACCGTTCGCACCAACCATGTCCTCTCGTGGCCAGGTCCCAACCCGACCGTGACGATGGAGGCGTGGTGCCCGGGCACGTCGGAGTGGTCATGCACCTCCAGCCAGACTTTCGGGAATCGACTTCGGTTGTTCAGGAAGAGGCGCTCCTCGAGCGTCCCGCCGACCTGGGCCCGAAGACTGCGGGAGGCCCTACGAAGGCCGATCCCCGCCAGCGAGACCCGGGACCACACGAAGGAAACCAACAGTAGTCCTCCCCAGAGGTAGACGAGATTGAAGAAGATGCCCTTGCCGGAGACGATTCCGCCCACAAGGCACAAGGCCAGAAGCACCAGGACAACGGCAGCGCGCGAAGACATCAGGCCATTTCTCCACCCGGCGCGGGGACGGCGGTCAGGATCTCCTGGATGATCTGGCGCGCCTCCACCTCGCGGATGCGGGCTGCCGGTCCCAGGATCAAACGGTGGGCCAGCGCCGGAACAGCCATCGCCTTGATGTCGTCCGGCACGACATACTCCCGCCCCTGAATCGCCGCTCTCGCTTGCCCGGTCCTGAAGAGCGTCAGGCTCCCCCTCGGGCTAGCACCCAGATAGACCTCGGCGTGGCGGCGGGTCTCGTTGACCAGGTCGACGATGTACCGCTTGATTTCGGCCGAGACCTTCACCTCCCGCGCCGCCTTCTGCACACGTCCCAAGTCGTCCACCGAGACCACCTGCTGTAGGCTGTCGATCGGGTGAGCAAGCTGCTGCCGCTCCATTATCCGAATCTCATCCTGCGGCGAAGGATAGCCAAGGTTCACCCGAAGCATGAACCGGTCGAGCTGGGCCTCGGGAAGGGGAAACGTCCCTTCGTATTCGATCGGATTCTGGGTCGCGATGACGAGAAACGGATCGGGCGTCGGGCGAGTGACCCCATCCACGGTCACCTGCCGCTCCTCCATGGCCTCCAGGAGGGCCGCCTGCGTCTTGGGGGTGGCCCGGTTGATCTCATCCGTCAGGACGACCTGGGCCATGATAGGCCCCGGACGATACTGGAACTCACGACTCTTCTGGTTGAAGATCGAGACGCCGGTCACGTCGCTCGGCAGCATGTCGGGTGTGAACTGGATGCGATTGAAGGTGCACCCGACCGACCGCGCCAGACTCTTGGCCAGCATGGTCTTGCCGGTGCCCGGCACGTCTTCGATCAAGACATGCCCCTGACACAGCAGCCCAATGACGATCAATCGGATGGACTCCGTCTTGCCCACGATGACCTTCTCGACGTTCCCGATCAAGTGGTCGCTCAGAGACTGGATGGGGTGCATTCGTGCTCCCTCTTGGGTCTGTGGCCTGCTATCG
>CAYQUY010000131.1:0-7237 GCA_964420755.1 uncultured Anaerolineaceae bacterium | reverse complement strand
AGCCGGCGTTGACCAGGACCAGGTCATGCCCGGCCGCCGCCTCCGCCAGCGCCTCCCGAATCCGCTCGAGAACGTCGGGCACGATTGGCCATCGGGTGGTTACGCCTCCCCAACCCTCGACCTGCGCCGCCAGGACCAGCGAGTTGTACTCGATGATCTCACCGGGCTTTGGGGTGGTCCCGGGGGGGACCAGCTCCGAACCGGTGGGGAGAATCGCCACGCGCGGCCTGCGCCAGACACGTACCCGAGCATGTCCGCTGCCGGCCAATGCCCCCAGGTCGACCGGGCGAAGCTTATGGCCGGCTTCCAGGACGAGCTCGGTGGCGACGATGTCCTCGCCCATGGCGCGGACGTGGCTCCACGGTGCGAGGGGCGCCCGGAGTCGGATGGCCTGCGGGGCACGGACGGCCTGGGCCTCACCCACAGGTTCCACCAGCTCGATGGGGACGACCGCATCGGCCCATTCGGGCAGCGGATCGCCTGTATCCACATAGATGGCCTCTGAGCCGACTTGCAGCGTGACCGGGGCGCGGTCGCTGGCGCCCTCGGTCAGTGCCGCTCGCAGGGCGTATCCGTCCATGGCGGCGGAATGGTAGCCAGGGGAGGAGGTCGAAGCCCAGACGGGCTCGGCCGTGACCCGGCCAAGAGCCTGATCCAGAGGGACTTCCTCCACTCCCAACGGGCGCCACAACCCTGCCTCGGTCAGCGCCTCCCGGAAGCGGGACCACGCTTGGGGCAGAGGGATGTCGTGCAGGTAAACCGATTCCATGATCCACCTTCGCAGCTGTCTTGACTTGCTCGCGCCGCAGGTACCATGCCGGACCCGTCGCCGCGTCTGACGGGCGTGCCCTGGGCCTACGACGCCGCGGCCTGCTCGCTCAGGTACTTCTCGTGGTTGGCGGCACGAGCCACCTTGCCGCTGCTCGTCTTGAGCAGCCAGTGTGGGTCGACGATCCTGACAAACCGGAGGGCCACATCCGAGCCGCGGGTGACCCGCTGGCGAATCTCGTCGGCGATCCGCCGGCGCTGACCGACATCCTCTGTATCGGCTTCCGTCACCATGACGACGTCTTCGGTGCCGCTCTCCTCACTGAAAACGCCGAACGCCACGACCCTGCCCGGATGCACGCCGGGTACCTGGCCTGCTAGCTCCTCCAGGTCCTGGGGATACACGTTCTTGCCCCCGACGATGATCAGGTCTTTCTTCCGGCCGGTGATGTAGACCTCGCCGCTGGCGACGTATCCCAGGTCGCCCGTCAGGTACCAGCCGTCATGGAAGGCCTTCTCGGTCAAGTCCGGGCGGTTGAAGTAGCCGGTCAGCATGCAGTCGCTCTGCAGGGCGATCTCGCCGATGTGGCGGTCAGGCAAGTCGCACCGATGTTCATCCAAGATGCGGACCCGAGTGTTCGAGATGGGAGCGCCAGCGGAGAGGACCTTGAACCTTTCGCCAGTCCCCGCGGGGCGGGCGATGCGTTCGACGGACAGCGCCCGAGCGTCCACCTCGTCGACCGTGACCGGGCCATCGACGCCGCCCTGGCTGACGGCGAAGACGTTCTCGGCCATGGCATAGCAGGTCGCCAGCGCCTCGGGTCGCAGGCCATAGGGCTGGAACCGCTCGAGGAACATCTGGTGGCTGGTCCAACGCATCGGCTCCGAGCAGTTGATGACCGCCCGCCAGGAAGCCAGATCGATCCCTTCCAGGTCCCGGTCCCGAATCTTGGTGGCGCAGAAGTTGTAGGCAAAGTTGGGGAGCCAGCTGAGCGTCCCCCTGTGGTTCGAGACGGCCTGGAGCAGCTTGTGAGGCGCTCGCACCCAGTCGAAGGGCGACATCAGGACGAGCGGCGCCCTGAGCAGAAGGGGCATGATGAAGCCAGCGATCAGGCCCATGTCATGGTACAGCGGCAGCCAGCTGACGACCGTGTCATCGCTCGTCATGCGGATGGCCCCTGCGTAGCAGTCAACCTGGTTCAGCACGGCCCGGTGGGAGAGGGCAACCCCCTTCTGCAGCCCGGTCGTTCCCGAGGAATGCTGCAGCAGGCAGACCTCGTCGGGTGACCGGCTCAGCCCGGGCAGCGAGGATGGCGGAGAGGAGGCTGCCTGCTGGACGCTGGTCGACACCAGCACGTGCCGCACGCTGCTGCCCGGCGGAACCCCAGCGCGCACCTCTTCGATGAACTCGGGATAGGTCACCAGCGCAGCGGGCCGGGTGATCTCAATGAGGGCTCTCAGGGACCGGCGGTACTGGTCGGGGGAGAGCTTCTCGGTCAGGAAGGGCATGATCGAAGGGATCGCTCCCTGAAGCATGGCCCCAAAGAACGAATGCACCAACGCCTCGCCATGCTGAAGGATGAGGACGACCACCTCGCCCGGCTGGATGCCGGCTTCGGCCAGGGGGGCCGCGCAACTAGCCGCCCCCTCGAAGAGCGAGCGCCAGGTCATGGCCTCCGCTTCCCCATCCGAGATCAGGTGGATGGCCACCCGGTCGGGGACCTCTTGATAGGAAGCCTGGAGCGAGTGCGGGATGGTCGTCATTCGAGATCTCAGCCCTGTCGCTGGCGGATGAGATCGACCAGCTGGGCCACGGTGTCAAAGACCTGAGAGGTCAGCTCGGTGTCGTCGATCCGCACGCCGAATGCCTCCTCGACGAAGAGTGCCAGATCGACCAGGCTGAAGGAGTCTACCAGCCCCGACGAGATCAACGGCTCATCTGGGGCGATGATCCGGGATGGGTCCTTCAGAATCTTGGCCGCGATGTAGCCCGTCAGCGATGTGGTCAGGTCGACGGCCATGACGATTGGCTCCCCGTGTCAAGGATGGCAGGGTAGGGGCCCCATCCGCGCAGAGACCCTGCTCCGCGCGGAGGCTCAGCGCGGGCGGGCACTGGAGTCACCAGCCCCCGATGAAGCCCGTCTGAGATTGTACCCGCGCGGAGGCCGGGCCTTCTCTGGCCGAACTTCCCTGAGAGAGGCGCTCTCGGCGACGAATCATCCATCGGGGGACTGCGGAGCGGTGAGGCTGCGCCAGACCGCATCCAGCACCTGCAGGGCTGTCAGGTTACGGATTGGCCAGCCCCGCTCGAGCGAAAGTGGGTCGTCAAACTGATTCGGACCCCAGGTGATGTGGGCGCCGTCCGGCTGAAGCCCGTGATCCGGCAGTGGCTGGACCGCCAGCCAGAAGTTCCAGAGGGGGACATCGTACTCCTGGGCGAGGCGGACGATCGTGGCGTTGATGCTGCCATCCCCTTCGAGGTTGTCGGCCTTGGTCGAGAGAATCGGCACAACTCCCTCGGCGATCAGGTAGTCGAGGATCGCCCGCATCTGCTCTTCGAAGAGAGACAATCGCCAACGGTCGTTCGTCCCGAGCATGACGAAAGCCAGGCTCGGCCGATGGAGCCGGAGCTCGCAGGCCAGAGGCGTCTCGCCGGCCTCGCATTGCGTTGGATCTGCCCAGAGAGGGGAGAGCACCGACGAGGCGCTGAAGCCTCGCCCGGCGGCAGGGCTGGTCCGCTGGAAAGACCCGCTGAACTGGGCGATGACCCCTTCGAGCGACACGTAGGGCCCGAGGTCGAAGTGGGCCGCTCCCTGATCGAAGTCGCCCAAGAACCAGGCGGGGGTTGCCTCGCAGTCGCCGATCTTGGAGAAGGCGTGTGGGTCATTGCCCTGGCGCAGCCCTCGCTCGTAGATGGCTCGGGCGGCGTCGCGGTGCGAGTGGCGGTCTGCTGCACGGTGGCGGTTGTGGGCGTGATGGTCGCAGCGTCCAAGGGCCCGAGAGGTTCGGTTCGTGCGAGGGATGCCGTTCCCGTGGGCATGGTCGGGCTGCAGCTGGCCAGCACGAGTAGCAGCAATGAGGTGACCAGGCGCGGTCGCTTCCGCGATCGGGAGTCGGTTCGCCGTCGAGGGGAGGCTTCGGCGGAGGTCATCTAGGGCTCCTCGCTCGGGAGCCGATCGGAGGGCGCCGGGCCCGCCACCCCATGCCATACGGCGTCAATCGCCTGAAGCGCCGTCAGATTGCGCCAGGGCCAGGCAGCCCGCATATGGACGGGGTCGTCGAAGTAGTTGCCGGCCAGCGTCAGATGAAAGCCGTCCTCGAGCAGGCCGTGGTTCGGAAGCGGCTGGGCGGCCGCCCAGAAGTTCCACAGGGGGATGTCATACTCCTGGGCCACTCGGGCGATGGCCGCGTTGATCCTCCACTCGCCCTCCAGATTGTCCGCCTTGGTGCCGAGGATTGGGACGACCCCGTGGGCTATGGTGTACTCGACGATTTGCCGAAGGTATCGTTCGTAGTTCTCCGGCGCTCCCTCCCACCAGGTCTCGAGGCTGATGATGGCGATGCTGGGATGGTGCAACCGGAACTCGCACTCCAGTGGGGACTCGCCGCTCTCGCAGAACTCGGGATTGGCCCAGAAGGGCGAAAGGATCGAAGCGGCGTTGAAACCGCGGCGCACGGCCTGGCTCACGCGCGACCACGATCCGGCGAAGTGGTCGATCGTCCCCTGCAGATAAGCGTACTCGCCCAGGCGGTACTGGCTTGGGTGGTCGAAAGGTGAAACGAACAAGGAGGGCACATTCTGGCAATCGCCCACCTTCGAGAAGGCGTTGGGGTCGTTGCCCATCGCCAGCCCGCGCCGGTAGATCTCCCGAGCGGTGTCACTGATCACAGGGACGATGGGAAGGCTTTGCCAGGCCTCTGCCGAAGGCGTGTCGGAGGGCTGTCCCATGGTCGGTGAGGACGGAGGGGAAGGCGTGGCGCCGGTGCCTGGTAGCACAGGCGTGGCCATATCGGACGGAGGCAGGGTAGCGGATACCGGCAAGGATGTTATTGACTGGGCCGGCGTCGCCGGCTCAGGCGTTGCGCAGGCGGCGAGGGCGACCAGGGCCACCATGCAGCCTGCGACTCTCAGGATGCGCGCGCGGCGCGTGGGCGGTGCGGTCACCGATACACCTGGAAAGGTGCCTCGGGGAAGGGGCGGCAATCCTCCCGTCTATTGGACATCGTCCGCCAACCCGACAATCACGGCTCCAAGTCGCTCGGCAAGCATGCGCGCGCCGGACGGCGTGTAATGGATGGCGCTGTCGGTGAACTCGGAGGCGGGAACCGCCTGCCAGAGGTCAATGCAGAGCCAGCCCTCGGTCTCGCAGTGCTCCGCCAGCCACTGGCGGTAGCCATCGTACGCCCAGCGCGGGTAGTAGAAATTGTACCGGATGTCGCTGTTCAGCCCCCGGCTGACGAACATGGGCTCGTTGACGATCAGGACGGGCGTGGCGCCCGCGCGCTCGACCCCGGCCGCCAGGACGTCGAAGGCCAGGTCATCGGCGGTCATCTCGCCCGGGCCGAACCCCTGGAAGGTGGGGTCCGCCGCAAGATCTTCCGCCCGCGGAGTATACGAAGTGGGGATATCCTGGTCAATCCCGGTCGCGGCCCAGAGCGCTCCGTACAGTTGCAGGCGTAGCAGGTCAGCCAGACCTCGACGCTGACCCACGAGGGTCTCATCCCAGAAGGTCGGGTCAATCAGGCGCGGATCGGCCGGATCCAGGGCAAGGTTGAAGTCTTCGATCAATCGCCGAACCCGGTCGGCGTTGTGCTGCAGCAGGGGCGGGTAGAGCTGCTTCTCGTAAGGGAACGACTCGAGCGTGACCATCCAGACGACGAGATCGGGCTGCAAGCGCATGGTCAAATCGAGGAGGAGCAGGTCCTTGGTCAGGGACATGATGGGGTAGCCGAGGTTGAAGACCCGGAGCTGCCGACCGCTGGCGGTCGTGAAGTGCGCTGCGTTGAGATAGGCCGCCAACGTCTGGTCAGCGGGCAGGAGGAAGCCCCACACGGAGGAGTCGCCGAGGAGCAAGACTCGATACTCGTCCGCGGACGGAGCGGCGCCGGCAATCTCGTGGGAGGCAATCATCGCCTCGAGGTTGAATGGGCTGAGGTTGTAGTCCTGGCTGGGGTTGTCGCCGTAGGGGAGGCGGAGCCGGCCAGGGAACAGCCTGTTGTACAGCGAGAGCCTTCCCAGGAATGGCATCGGTTTGACCAGGGCGAAGGCGATGTTCACAAGGACAAACAGGAGCGCGGCCTTGGCCAGGACTCTCGCGGCGAAGCGCCACGAGCGGGGTTTGGGGGGAGGGGTCGGAGCAGACGCGGACATTCGACTACGCCCCGAACAACCGCAGGAAGACCTGCCACGAAAGCCCGGCGGAGGGCAGCGCGAACCAGACCCAGCCGAGGGTGACGAAGTGGAAGGTCGCCAGAACCCCGACTGCATTGACGACGCGGGCAAGACGCGGCGATCGGGCTGCTCCTCTCGGCCGTGTGCGCAGGAACTCCGTCCAGCGATTGTGCACAAAGAGCCCTAGCCCGTGCCAGGCGCCCCACAGGGCGAAGTTCCAGGTGACGCCATGCCACAGACCGATGAGCACCATCGTGCTCATCTGGCCGATGAAGATGACCAACGGGACCGGCAGGCGCCTGCGACTAGTCCGAAGGGCGCGGGTCACCGGGTTGAAGAAGTAGGCGCGGAACCACCCAGCCAGCGTCATGTGCCAGGAGTTCCAGAAGGCGCTGATGTTTGACTTCAGGTAGGGGCGGTCAAAGTTCTCGGGCAGGGTGACGCCGAAAAGCATGCCGAGCCCGATGGCGATGTCGGTGTAGCCAGAGAAGTCGAAGTAGATCTGGAAGGCGTAGCCGTACAGGAGCAGCCAGAGCCAGACAGGGGAGCTCGTTAGCGCGGCGTTGGCCGGGGTGAGGGCGAGGATAGCCAGGCTGTCGGCGACGACGAACTTCTTGAAGACTCCCAGCACGAGACGGGTGGCGGCGCGGATGGTTTGCGAGGCGCCTAGATCCGGTTCACTCCGCAGGTCTCGGGCGAACCGCTCGGCCCGGTCGATCGGGCCGGCCGTCAAGGCGGGGAAGAAGACGATGTAGGTCAGGTACTCGCGAAGGGAGAGGGCGGGCAGCTTACCGGAGATCCGGTCCCGTAAGGTGTGGAGCAGGCGGAAGGCGAGATAGGAGAAGCCCAACCAGCGCAGATCAAGGCTGCTGGCAAGCTCGGCCGGCTGACCGGTGCGGGTGCGGAGCCAAGCGCTGACGGCGTGTGCAAGCGTTTCCGTCTTGAGGCACACGAAGATGGCAATGACCAGCAACGTCAGGAGAACCACGGCGGCCCGCCTTCGGCGGAACGTGAGCAGGGCGAGGCAGATGGCGGCGAGGATCGCCAGCGCAGCCGCGATCTGGCCGAGGTCGGGGG
>CAYQUY010000130.1:0-7263 GCA_964420755.1 uncultured Anaerolineaceae bacterium | reverse complement strand
GTCTGCATACATCGGGTAGCCGTGCATTACGGCGACATCCGTCCCCTGGAAGACCTCGTTGACCCGCAGGCCGTTGTCGCTCATCAGGCTGTCGATGTGCAGGCCACAGGTAACAGGATGGGCATCATCCAGTTCGCGGATTGTGCTGGCCATTCGTGTCACCCAACCCCTCCCGACATTGTGATCGGGCGGCAGAGCAAACAGATCCGGCTCATTCCCCAGGTTCCACATCCAGATGGCCGGGTGCTGGCGAAAGCCGCCGACGACGGTCTGGAGCAGCAGTGTCTCAGCTTGGAGCGCCGTCGGGTCGACATAGGGATTGCGATAGCCCGTCTCCGCAAAGTCACTCCCTAAGGCCGCCGGCCGTGGTCCGCGGGGAGCACGGGGGTCCAGCAGCCAGCGCGGAGGCCAGTTGGGGCCGCTCATGTGGCCGGTGAAGAACGTCACATCGAGTCGCAGGCCGAAACGCTTGGCCAGGTCACAGACGATCTCAAAGGATCGCATGCAACTTTGGTCTACCTCATCGGGCTCAGGCTGCCAGTCATCCCAGAGAAGGAACAGGCGGACCACATCAAGCCGCAGGTCGGCGCAGAGCGAGAACTCCTCGCGCACCTCTCCCGCGTCAAAGTCGCGCCAGAAGCTGACTGCCTTGCGGCGCGGCCAGTAGTTCGCACCCAGAAGAAACGGTTCGGCCTGCATTCCGGTCCTCTTCACTGGCAGTAGGTGGGCATCTCATCAAAGCGAAGCCCGTGGGCCGCGCCGCAGCGGGCTTCAGGTCCTGCAACATCGGTGAGAGGCGCTTTGGCACGGGGCCACCTCTGCGGCGAGGGAGTCCAGGCGATCAAAACCACCGTTGGGGACAGGTGACGAGGCTTTCACTCCACCTCCAAGATCGCCGGCCGCTCAAACGGGTGGCCCCCGACCTCAACCCGCACCGTCGGCCAACCCGTGATGGCAGTAAGCACCTGGTGGTCCTGTTCGGTGATGAGTACACTGTCCTCCGACTTGGTGCCCCGGATCGACGGGTTCCAGGCGAAGACCTGCCCTGACGAAACGACCTCCGTTGACTCGAGATTGGCCACGAACTCGCGCGGCTCATAGCCAGCGGGACCACCCTGATGGTGGTGCGGCCATTCCCCGGGGTACCCCACCTCAGCGTAGGCTGCTACTCCCTCGCGGAAGACATCGCCAAGCGTCCGGCCAGGCCGGGTGGCAGAGATCAATCGAGCGTCCACTTGGGCAACGGCCTCGGCCTTGCCCCGCAGCTCGTCGGGAAGGCGGCCGAAGTGCACTAGGCGCGTGATCGAACACACCAGCCCCTTGCGCCGGCCGCACAAGACCAGCATGGCATACTTCTCCAAAGCTTTGTCCGTGGGGAGAGGATGCCGGAAGGCGAAGACCCGCCGATCGGTCGCAACCAGGTTCACAATCGCCTGGACGCCGCGACACTCCGCCTCCTGCGCGAGCCGACCGGCGATCGCATGCTCGGTCATGCCAGGACGCACAGACCGCACCGCTCCATCCATCGCCTCGGCACAGGCTTTCCCCAAGTCGCGAAAGCGCTCGCCTTCCTCCGGGGTGAGGAGCGCCCGCATCCGGGCGACCTCCACCGACAGATCGACGGCACCAGGATGGGGTCCGTCTGCCCCAAACCGGAGGCCAGCCACCAGTTCAGAGAGAGCAGTCTGGCCCTCGTGCCAGGCCGTCACTCGGAACTCCCATCCCTGAGAGGCCAGCCGCTCCTCCTGCTGCAGACGCGTGGCCTCGATGTTGTTGGTGATCAGGTACCGGTCCGAAGGTGTAACCAGCAACGAAGCCTCGCCCCCGGTGGCAGCCGTGTTCACGTAGGAGGCGGCGCCGCAGGTCGCCCAGGCGAAGCTGCTGACCCGCGTCAACAGCAGGGCATCCAGCTTGCGCTCGGTCAGCAGCTTCAGAATACGATCCTGCTTGATATCAAACTCGGTCATCACAACACTCCTTCTTGTTGAGCCCACATTGCCTGGTGGTTCTCGCCCACGGGAGGCCTGCCAAGACCGTTCACCCTCCGCTCCCACGCGGCGGTGACAGACCCACAGCAGCCCCGCCCTCCCTCACGCCCCATGACCGTTCCGTGTTCCATCCAGGGCCGCAACCTGTGCCAGGCGGGCCAGGCCCGTCGCGCAACTAGCCTCTGCAGACCTCCCGAACAAGCGCTTCGGCCTCGGCCCGCTCCATCGCCTGCAGAATGTGGAAGGCGAAACCCTTGCCTCCGATCTCCCGCATAATTGTACGCGCTCCTTCCGGGCTGACGGAGATCTGGCACAGCTTGCCAGCGTCTCGGATGCGCTTCAGCAGGGGAAGCCACGCCTCCGGCGGCGCGGCTCCATCGCCTGGCACCCACTGGATTCCCCGCAGGCGCTCCAACGAGAGCAGCATCTCCAGGTGCGGGATCGCCCCCTTCCCGTCCAGATGGTAGAAGGCGTGATCGAGGGCGTCGCAACAGGACGCCAGGTCGGGCAGGACAAAGCGCTCGAACATCTCCGGCGAGATCATGAAGGAGAAGTCGCACTGAAGCATGTAGCATCGGCCGTTTGCCCAGACCGGGGCCCAGGGCATCGTCCCTCGGCATTGACTGCGGATGATCGAATCGAGCTCGTCGTAGTATCGCAGCCAGAGCCGGTTGACCTGCCGAGCCAAGCGCTCGACCTCCTCTGGAGCATCGTGGAGCTCGTAGAGCAATCTCTCGGTCGTGCGTAGGGAGGCCACGACGTCGAGCGTGCCGCCCAGGTCGGTGTGACCCACGGCGACGCGACCCTCCCAACGCTCGACGGCGAGCCGGGTGAGCTCTCGCACACGGTTCCACCACAGATTGCTGTCATCAAACTCGGGATGGATATCCTCGATCCGCCTCTGCTCCGCAGGCGAGAACCAGACCGTCGCCAGGGTGCACTCCATGTTGCTGCCCAGGAACGCAGCCACCACGCCCGGGCCGAAGTTCGGCCACCATCGAGGGAAAGCATCGCCGTAGTAGCGCCGGGCCTCCAGCCTCTCCTGATAGTGATCGATCAGGACCTCAGCCGGCATCTCGATCGGGAAGCTCGAGGCGAACAGGTCCTCCCATGGCTGCAAGCCAAGGGCAACCGCGCCGGAGCTCGGATCCTCATGCTCAACGAGGACAAGTGGGCGCGGCAGCTCCCCCGCCCACCAAGCCGACCAGTCCCGCTCGACCCGTCCCCAGTCCTGGTCTGTGAAGTTCAGGCGGATGCTCGTGGTCGTCCTCCGGGGGAGGTAGGTAGATCAGCCTCCTGCAGCGCCTCGGCCCGAGCTAATCCGTGGGCGTCAGCACCGAGACGCCATAGGGCGGGAGCGTCAGCTCGCCAGATACCCGTTGGCCTTTGAGGTGATCGTGGGCGGGCCAGGGGAGCGACACGGACTTCGCCTCCCGCTCGTGGTTAATCACAATCCAGACCGGATCGCCCTCCGGCCTCATCCGGCGGCGAACCTCCACTCCAGGAGGCGATTTCATGACCGGCCTCACCGCGGCGGTCTCGAGGATACGGTCCATCAATGCCTGCTGTGCGATCTCATCCAGATAGGCGCCTACAAAGTACACCAGGCCGCGGCCAACCGCATGGACGCTGATTGCCAGCTGATCGTCCAGCCAACCATTCGAGGCGCCGTAGCGGGCGATCGGGCTCGTGTACTTCTCATCCCGGACCCTGAGCCGCTCCGCCCATACCCTGGCCTGGCCGCTGAACCAGTTCGCCTGCACTGGCACAGGATCGAGCAGGGCGTAGTACTCCTCAACCTCGACCCCTGCCAGATCTGCCAGAGGCCCGGGCTGCCGTGTCGGCAGCAGGGCATTGTTGCCATCCTTCATCCCGGTCCGCAGCGTGAGCACCAGATGTCCGCCCCGCTCGACGAATTTGCACATCTCCGCGGCCTGCTTCTCATTGGCCAGTAGCAAGGCAGGCGCAATCACCAGGCGATAGCCCTCCAGCGAGGCGTCGGCCGAGATCACGTCGGTGGCAACGTTTCGGGCTGCCAGCGGCCGGTAGTAGTGGTTGAAGTGGGCGACGTAGTCGAACTCAACGTGATGGCGCTGCCAGCCGATCGCCCAGCGGCTGTCGTAGGAGTTAAGCAGCGCCACCTCGGCCACCGGCGACGAGCCTGTCAGCAGCGGCGAGACCTTGGCGAAGTCCTGGCCAACCTGCTGAGCCTCGGCGTAGAAGGGCCGGGGCTGGCCCGACTGGTCGACGAGCGTGCCGTGGTACTGCTCCTGCCCATTCAAAGCCGAGCGCCATTGCCAGTAGAGCACCGCGTCCGCGCCATGAGCGACGGCATGCCAGGCCATGACCCGCGCTTCGCCCTGGTTTAGTGTGTTGTTCACCGCGCTCCAGTTGATATTACCCGGCTGGGTCTCGATCAACCAGAAGTTCCGGCGCTTGAAGCCGCGGGTCAGGTCGTGGACTGCGCCGGAGGTCAGGTAGTCATGATGGCCATCAGGGACGTACCAATCCCAGGCGGCCAGATCGAGATCCTCGGTCATGGCGTAGTAGTCGAGACCCTCGAACCAGCCCATGAGGTTGTGGGTGATCCACACGCCCGGTCGCAGACGAGGCCGCAGCAGATCGATCTGCAGTCTCTGGTAGCGCCGGTAGCTTTCGGTGGCGAAGCGCCGCCAGGCCAGCATCAGACCCGGATTGTGAGGGCCGACCGGAAGCGGGATCTGGTCCCAGGCCGAGTACGTCTGGCTCCAGTAGCGGGTGGTCCAGGCCGCGTTGAGCGCCTCCAGGGAGCCGAATCTCTCGGCCAGGTACGCCTGGAAGAGGCGCCGGCAACGATCGCAGTAGCAGATCCGGTTGAACTCGTTGTCGATCTGCCAGCCGATGACGTTCGGGTTGGCGCCGAAGCGCTCGGCCATTGCGCCCACGATGCCACGGGTGGCTTCATGAAAATCCGGCGAGTTGACGCAGTAGTGACAGCGATTGCCAAATTGGATCCGGCGACCATCCTCCGCCACGGCCATCAGGTCGGGGTGCTGCTGGACCAGCCAGGCCGGCGGAGCCGCGGTCGGCGTGCCGAGCACCGTCGCAATGCCAGCCGAAGCCAGGGCAGAGATCGCCCGCTCCAGCCAGTCCAACGCGAACACACCCGCCTCGGGTTCCATGGTGGACCAGGCGAACTCGGCCATCCGGACCACAGTCAGTCCGGCCTGCTGCATCAGTCGGATGTCCTCGGGCCATCGCGTCTCGGGCCAGTGCTCGGGGTAGTAGGCGGCGCCCAGATGGAGCCGATCCGTGGTGCGTGCCATAGCCATGATTACTCCGATCCGTTCATCCCTGGGCGCCCTCATGGAAGTAGACGTCCCAGCCTAGGTACTTCCCCAACGCCTCGGCGACGGCCGACGCCGACTGCGACAGGTTGATGGCGACATGGTGCTCGAAGCCGTTCTCACAGATGTGGCGCAGCAGCCGCTGGAGCTTGGGCACGTGAACGACACCAAAGCCGCCGAACGTCTGGAGGGCATCGGGGGTGACCTCGCCTTCACCGACGTAGGCGAGGATCCGGCCGTTCAGATCATCGGTCGACACACGGCAGAACGTGAACGGCCCCGGGCGGACCCGCCCAACGATCGTGCCATAGGTGTTCTCCTTGCCCACAGTGCCAGCGATGATCGCCTGGTAGTCCATCACTGCCTCATCGAACATCGCCTTGGGCAGGTTCGAACAATGGAAGACCACGCCCTTGTCGGGATCATCGGAGTAGTTGTTGTTCCAGTCTACCAGGGCGCTCGGCTTCCCGGAGGCCAGGACCATCGCCAGCATGCCCACCACCCCGGGGATGTCGGTCTCGCAGGCACTCGGGAGGAGGGAATCGCTCATCATGCTCATCAGCGTGCACGGCACAACGCCATAGAACTCCTCGATCGATGTCCAGCACTGAATGGCAGTGGCCTGGAGGTTGCTGGCAGCCATCCACTCATCGACCACGATTCCGAATCGGGCCATCCTGGCCAGCCCCTCATCGGGGATTCCCTTTGTCGGCACGTAGCCAGTGATCGCCGCCAACTTGGCCTTGAGCCTCGGATCGTTGTCCTTGATGCGAGCGGCCCGGCCAAAGACCTCGGAGAGATCGAGCGTCTCAACGCTGATGCCGGATCGCTCGAGCAGCTTCTCGCTATAGCGGACCGTGTTGAAGGCGGCAGGGCGGGTACCGATGGCTCCCAGCCGCGCCCGTCTCAGTCCGCGCACGACGCGACAGACTGCGCCGAACTGGCGCAGGTCTTCCCGGAAGGATTGGCTGCGCGGGTCAACGGTGTGAAGACGCGGCAGGCTGAACCTGATTCCGTACTGGATCAGGTTGTTGCAAGCCGACATCTTGCCGCAGAACGAGTCGCGGCGATCGGCGATCGTCATCTTCCCGGGTTCGTCGGGAAAGGCCTGAATCAATACTGGGATGTCCAGCCCTGCCCAACGCAGGGCGTTGGCGATGGCTCGCTCGTCACCGAAGTTCGGCAGCGTGACCAGCACGCCGTCAATCTCGCCGCTGCGCTGTTTGAAGAGGGCGGCGCATTTCTCGGAGTCGGCCAGACTCTCGATGCTGCC
This sequence comes from uncultured Anaerolineaceae bacterium, assembly GCA_964420755.1. GTDB lineage: Bacteria > Chloroflexota > Anaerolineae > Anaerolineales > E44-bin32 > DATEAV01. Next base: position 676 of record CAYQUY010000130.1, on the reverse strand, counting down.
GAACTTGGTGTCCTCGAGCCCCAGGGCGATGGCCCCGAAACCCTCCTCCTCCAACACCTGGAGGACCACTTCCCGTCCGGTCTTGCACAGATGGTCCGGGAAGAAACCGCGGTTGCCCACGATGACGCCTAACGTGGTTTGCTTGGTTTGGAGCGCCATGGCTAACCTCCTTCGATCTGGTATTGGAAACGTGAGACCACCCGGGCTAAGAGCTTCATCCCCATCACGGTAGCCGCCCGCACGACGGCAGCAGGCCAAACCCGGGAACTCCCAAGCGGTCAGACAGGCCCCCGAGGGTATGAATCGGGCCTTGCTCAACATCCAAGATCTTGGGCCAGCATAGATTGTCGCGCCACTCGCAAGAATGCATCACCCCAAATTGCCCCCGCCCGCCGCCGTCCGCCTTGCACAATAGAGATACGAAGGTCGGGCGTGGCCTCACCCGAGAGAGCCCTTTCCGTCTCGGACACGCCGAACCCGCCCATTTGTCGGGGCCAACAGCCCATGGAAACTCAGTCTCGTTCAGGAGCATACGCTTGTCAACCTACACCAATCGCGGTGGGCCTCGGCGGGCAAGGGCCGGCTTTCCTCGGGGGAGCCGCAGGCAATCCATCCAACGGATGGGCTATCGAAGGCCGGAAAGCCTGCTATATAATGAGATAGAGCGCCTGGGGAC
>CAYQUY010000129.1:0-7294 GCA_964420755.1 uncultured Anaerolineaceae bacterium | reverse complement strand
GATTCTACCCCGGGCGCCATGGCGCCGCAATTGACACCCCGTTTCCGTGACCGCCGGCTACGGAAGCGCGCGGACGATCTGGCCGACGAGCCTGCCCAGGGCGAAGGCCAGCCCGCCAGCGAGAATGGCCGGGCTCCACGTCAGTGCTCGACGCAGGAACTGTTTCCGCTCTACTGCGACGCCTGCGAGCCCGGCTGCCATCCGCCAGAAGAGGGTCTTGGCGACCGTGACCGGCCTCTGCGCGCAATTGGATCCTTCACGGTTCATGCTGACCTCACTTCGAGGTGCTCATCCGGACAATACGGCCCTGGTCGTCGGCGACGACGCGAACCACGCGAGGCATCTGCCGGCCGTCGGGCAGAAGGGCCCTCGCCTTGTAGACCAGGAGGTACTGCGCGAGGTCGCCGGCCGCGGGCTGGCTCCTGATGGTGGGAGCGACGCCGGCCATCTCGGGGAAACTCCGGGCTACCTGTGCGCTTACACGTGCCAGAGCTTGTCTATCCACCTGAACCGTCTCCTCACTGCCCGATGATCACGCGCCGCCGCAGGAACGTCGGCAGATCGAGGTTGGCCTCGTCGAGAACGGGCGCATCGGCAGCGCGGCCATCGGCAGCCACAGGCTCGGCAGTGGGCACCTGCTGGACGGGGTGGCCGCCGAGACCGGTCACAATCAGGATGACCTGGGCGCGCCCGAGCATCGAGGCCACCGTGGTCGCGCCCAGAATCACATCGGCCTGGGGCGACAGCGACTCGCGAAGCCGCGTCACGGCTTCACCGACCTCGTACAGGGTGAGATCCTCGCCGCCGGTGAAGTGAACCAGAACACCCGCTGCCTGATCCAGGCTGTCGATCTCCAGGAGCGGATGATGTAGGGCCTGGTTCAACGCGTCCCCTGCCTTGTCTTCGCCTTCGCCTAGACCAATCGCCATCAACGCACCGCCGCCGTGCATGACCAGCTGGCGCACGTGAGCGAAGTCTACATTGATCAGCCCTGCGTGGGTGACCAACTCGGCAATCCCCTGCACGCCCTGGCGCAGCACGTCATCGGCCAGCCGGAAGGCGACCTCAAGGCTGACGTCCGGAGGGACGATCTGCAGGAGGCGGTCATTGGGGACAGTGACCAGCGTGTGGGTATGGGGTCGAAGCAGGCGGATGCCTTCTGCGGCGTTCTTGGCTCGCCTGGTCATCTCGAAGGAGAAGGGTACGGTGACGACCGCAACCACGACCGCTCCGGCCTCACGCGCGATCTCCGCCGCTACGGGCGCGGCGCCGGTTCCGGTTCCCCCACCCATGCCTGCGGTGATGAAGACCATGTCGGCGCGGGCGAGGGCAGCGGCGATCTCGCGGCTGCTTTCCATTGCGGCCGAAGCGCCGATCCGTGGGTCACCGCCGGCCCCGAGGCCTCGGGTGACCCGTGGCCCCAGCTGAATCCGAGCGTAGGCCAGACTGGAAGCCAGAGCTTGCCGGTCCGTGTTGGCGGCAACGAAATCGACGCCCGTCAGGCCGAGCTCGATCATCCGGTTGACGGCATTGCAGCCGCCCCCACCGAGGCCGAGGACCTTGATGTTGGGACGGCCGATGGTTCTTGTCTCAGGCGGAGGTGTCGGCCTAGGCTTGGTGGTCAGACCGAAGGTGTCAGCCATGGGGTTCCTCGATCTCAGCCGTGGCTTGGAGTGAGTCAACGGCGACAGTGTGGGAGGCAAGCTCGGGATCGGGAAGTACGAGTCTCTCAACCGTGCAGCCCGCGGAGCGCAGCTCCGTCTCGACGGAGGCTGGGATCTCGGCCGTCTCAGCCGCGATCGTCACGTGCTGAGCCAATCGGGCCTCTTCGGTGGAGAATCCGATCGCCGGGTGGTAGGCAACGGTGAAATCGCTGAGCTTCTGCCACCGCTGTGAGAAGCTGGGACCGCGATCGGGCGGGAGAAGCAGGTAGTGCTTCAGAGGCTTCTCGATGCTCGATCCTGCTGCCTTCGGTGCCGCCTCAACGAGCTTACGGATGGCGGCGACAACGGGGCGCGGCTCCTGCAGCTTGGGGAACCAGGCTGCAGAGTAGTCCTGGTGAGATTCCGATGCGGCCAGCGTGTAGAACGCGAAGTTGAGCACCGAGGCGGGGATCTCGCCGGAGGCCAAGGATCGGGCGATGCCGACGTTCTGCTCGACGTGCGCGTCGGGACCGATCGTGGCCTCTCCCGAAGCGGGAAGCTCACCGCCGGCGATGACAATCATTGGCAGGCTGGGAATGCCTGCCGCGGCCGCGACGGCTGTGTACCAGTCGAAGGCGCGCAGTCCGCGCTGATCCTGGCTGGCTTCCGGCGTATGGTAGGGGCGCGCTTCGGGCCAGAGGCCGGGGCCCCCCGCGCCCCACGTCAGGGCCTTGTGGTAGGTCCAGGCGTAGATCGCCAGGGTCGTCTCCGAGAGCAGGCTATCCTGGCCGCGACGGGCGAGCGCCTCGAAGGTGGCGGCGAGGAACGCGGTGTCCCAGTAGTCGCCACCGGGTTCGAGGGGCGGCAGCGTCGGACGCAGGCCGGCCGCGCGCTGAGCCTGCAGAATCGGCAGGAGCACATCCAGGTAACGCTCGACCAGACCCGGCCGGCTCCATTCAGCCAGACTCCAGCTCGACCGCAGGTTTGGCCGGTCGAAGCAGACAGCGTAACGCAGGCCCCAGCGGGCGTAGGAGGCCAGGAGCGGGGTGAGCTCATGCTCGCTCAACGGCGTCACCCCGAGGGGCATGTGGACCACCGGCTCGATGCCCGCCTCCTGGAGTCCCCGCAAGAAGGCTTCGGGGATAGCGCGTTCGAGTGAGGCGCGCAGGGTGATCCAGTGTGCTCCAAGGGACTGGAGGACCGGCAGCCACGTATCGAGATCGACCTGTGTGTAGTGCTGGTCGTCCGGGTAGTAGTGAAATCCAAGGCGGGTGTGTAGGCTAGGCATCGTGGTCCTAGAGCTCCCTGGTATCCGGAGGTGCAAGCCGTGTGCCATTCTCTCGTCCCCTAGCGGGAGACGGCCAGCTTGAGAACCTTGCCGGATTTGTCGAGTGTCAGGCGGGCGAGCCGGGCATGATGACGCGGGCCATCGGCGACCTTCTTGGCGAAGGTGACAACGAGGGTCTCCGATGCGGAGGCGGCATTGCCCTTGACGTCGGCCTGCTGCGGATCGGTGGTATCGAGCCCACAGTGCTGGCTGTGGACGCGACACATTGCGTCGGACATCCCGGGCAGGTAGCGGGCGACGATCGACTTGACCTTGTCCATCGTAGCCGGAGAGACTTCCTCGATGGGCACGTCTGGCCCGGCGAGGGCGCACGTCGCCTTCTTCTGGGATGAGCGGCTGGTGCGGCGGACGGCTACCTTCCCACCCTGTCTCGCAGCAAGCCCGCGGGGGGTGTAGAGCGGGTCCCCGTACAGCAAGAACGAAATGAGCGTCTTCTGATCCTCAGCGTCGAGGAAGCCCTGGCGTCGCTGCATCTCGGCCGCCAGATTGAGCTTGGCCCGTCGCAGAGCGTCACCGGCGGGGAAGGCATGGTTGATGTTGTCCCAAAACAGCCGGCCAAGAAGATCCGCGGCAATGAGCGGCGGTGTCACCGATCCGTAGGAGATCTTGGTCGAGCCGACAACGGTGCGGGCTCCGGAGGAGAGGAACTTCAGGCACAAGGCGGAGTCGACCGTCTTGTCGAACACGTTGGCTCCGTAGCAGGCCTCGGTATAGACGATCCGGGGAGCACGGCCACCGTTGACAACATCCTGGGGGCGGAGGGCAATTGGGTACTCCACGGTCGCGGCGTGGTCCTCGAGAGGATCACGCTGGCCGAACCACTCGGGTGAATCCTCGAGGCCGTGGAGGTTGTAGTAGGAGAGCCGAACCGGGCGCAGAGCCTCTGCAGGCAGGCTTGTGGCCTCGGCGGGCGGGGAGGTGACCAAGGAGGCCGGGTCGCCGATGGTGCGGAACACGGCCAGGGAGGCCTTGCGCCAGATGTTGGCGCTGTAGCCGAACGAGACGACCGGACGACGGAAGAGGTAGCGAACGCGGTGGGAGAGCCACAGGCGCAATCGCTGAAGCGGGCTGATGGAGTGATTGAAGAGGCGATGCTCCTGGGCGGCAGCCTGCAGCAGGCTCACCAGCAGCTCGGGGTTCTCGTTCGACGGGAGGCGTCCGACGGGCCATTCGGGGGCGAAGTAGTTCTCGTCCGTGGTGGCGTACGGATTGTCCGAGGGGACGGCCTCGTCATCGTCGTCGGTCGGGTTGGGCAGCAGGTGGAAGGGGAAGATGCGCGGGCCCCCAATGATCAGCAGGGCACCGATCATCTCGCCTCGGCGGGACAGGGCCGCGTCCAGGTCGGCCAGGCGCAGCTTGAGCTGCCACGCGTTCTGGGGATCGGCAGGCGTGAGGCCGAAGGGCTGAAGCGATGTTGGGTCGTCGAGGTACAGCCGATAGGCGGCCCAGCCCTGCCGGCGGCGGACGACTTCGACGAGGGAAACGATGGCCTCGTCAATCCGCCAAGCTTTGTCCTCCCCGAACGCCTGCGTGAGCCGGGTCCGGCAGGACACGACGACGTAGGCGGGCACGCGCTGGTCCTCGTTCTGCCGCCGGTGTTGAAGCTTGAGCTTGTGCGCGATCCGGTCGAGCTCGTCGCGGACCTCGCGGAGGGGGAGCGCATCGTGAGATGCGCCCTCGGCCGGGTAGGCGTCGCCCGAGTCCGGGCCGCGGAATGCTTCCCAGGATTCCGGGGCAGGCGGTCCGCCCGCAGGCGCCGTGACCGGCGCCGGGGATTGGGCCGAAGCGCCATCTGGCAGCGCCGGCGCGGCCGAGGCGGTGGAAGCCTGAGAGGTGTCCGCTGCCCGCGAGGCGGGCTGAAGCCCAAGGCGGTGCTCGCCCAGGAGGGCGAGGACTTCCGCCGGGACCGGCATGGAGAGAGCCGCCTCCTGGGAGGTCGGCCAGATGCTGCGATACGGGTGGTCGGCGCCCAGCATGCGTGCAGCTACCCGCCCCTGGGGGTCATCGGCGCTGGCCCGGTGGAGATAGTCGACGCCGCGCGAGGTCTGGCCCCTTTCGAGGAAGTCATCGGCCAGGAGCAGACGAAAGGGGAGGCACTCTGGCCAGCGGTCGTGGCCGACGCGGGCCAGGCTGATGGCGCTGGGCCGGTCCTTGACGGCGAGCTGCGCCCGCATGGCTACCAATGTAGGGAGCGGAAGGCCAGGATCGGCGGAGAGCGCCTGCTGCGCCCTGGCGACGGCGCTGGTGGCCTTGCCCTCGGCTAGGTCTGCCAGCGCCTGAGCCAGTGGCGCTGCCCAGGAGGGGGCGCGCTCGGCATCGATGGGTTGCGACCGAAGGAGGGCGGCGCATGCCGCGAACACGCTCGCATGGACAGGATCGCCGGAGGCACGCAAGGCCGAAGCCAGCAGGTCGTAGGCCTCGGAGAATTCCGGGTCAGCAGCCACAACGCCTGTCAGACGGGCAATTGCAGGGCCGTTGAGCCCCTGCTCGACCTCGGCCTGCGCGAGCAGGAACTGGACCTCGAGGTCGCCAGGCCAGGTGGCGAGCCAATCGGCTGCCGCCGACCGGGCGTAGTCAGAGCGGCCGGCGACGCGGGCTGCGTGGATGAGGTTGACGAGTTCTTGGCGTGGGATCATTGAGGCACCGCCGTTCGTGGGATTCCGCCGTGGACGAGTTCGAGAGCCCGCACCGCAGCCAGCTGGTGGAAGGCCTCAGGATTCTTGGGATTGAGATCGACGGCCCGCTTAAGCATGCGTCCAGCCTGCGGGTAGGACTTCAGGTTCTTCAGGACGAGGCCGGCCCGGAAGTAGGCTTCCGGCGAGGCCTGGTCCAGGGTGATGGCGGCCTCGTAGGCGCTCAAGGCATGATCCAGCTCCCTGCGCTCCTCGTAGATCCGGCCAAGCTCGACGCTGAGCGCCGGATCGGATGGGGCGATGGCCTGAGCTTGCTTGACCTCATTCAGGGCCCGGTCGAGCTGCCCCGCCTTGCGAGAGAGGCGGGCCAGGCGGAGGCGGTGGCTGATGTTGCGCGGTGAGAGCCGGATGGCGCGGGTCGCTGCCTCGAGGGCTTCCTCGGACTGCCCGGACGCGTCGCACGCCTCAGACAGGGCTGCCCAGGCAGGATCGCTTTCGGGCCTGGCCTCCAAGAGGAGGCGCAGGTCTCGCGCAGCCTCCTCAGGCTTGCCCATGCGGGCGAGAAGCTCGTTGCGTGCCAGGCGGACCGGCATCGAGTCGGCCACGAAGGCCAGTGCCCGGTCGTAAGCCTGGAGGGCTTGGTCGGCCCGTCCCTGTTTTGAGAGGACCTCGCCGATTCCGAGAAGCACTTCGGGATCGTCGGGCGCCAGCCTGGCAGCGGCGCGGCCGTACTCGGTGGCCTCACGCTGCTTGCCAAGGGCGATGGCGGCTCGGGCGGCGCCCACCAGGCAGTGCGCGTCCGACGGAGACAGCGTGCGGGCGCGTTCGTACCAGGCTTCCGCCTGAGAGGCGTCGCCAGTGACCAGGGCCAGGATTCCTGCCTCCTTCCACACCTCGCCGTTCGAAGGGAACATAGTGACCGCTCGCGCGTAGGCGGACTTGGCTTCGGAGAGCTGGCTGTCGCGCCGGAGGCTGCGGGCCAGGGCCAAAGTGATCTCCGGATCGTCCGGGGCGACCTCGGCGGCTTGCTGAAGGTGTGGCAGGGCGGCACCCGGGTTGCCCTCCTCGAGGTAGAGCGTCGCAAGCTGGAAGTGCCAATCGGGTTCGTCGGGCCACGCCGCAACCGCGGCGTTCATGGCGGCGATGGCCTCTTCGGGATGATGCTCGGCCAGCCAGGCCCGGCCAGACAGGAAGGCGGCGATCGGCCGCAGAACCAGGTCCTGGCCAGCGGTCTCGAACACCTGGCGGGCTTGCTGGTACCGCCCAATGGCGCCGTGAGCCATGCCAAGCAGGATGCGGGACCAGGAGGTGGGCTGGGCCGTGGTCTCGCTCCGCCGGAGGGTCTCCTCCGCATCCTGAGGCCGATCGGCGCGCAGTTCTGCCAGAGCTATCGTCTCGGCCACAGGCGCGAGGCCGCCGATGGCAATCGAGGTGCGCAGGGACTTGAGATCCTCGGCGGAAGCGGAGCCGGAAGCGGCTGCCGCCTGGAGTCGAAGAACTCGAATCTCACTCTCCTGGGCGCCAGCCTTGTGAGCTCTTTGGAGGACCTCTTCGAACTGCTTGAGGCCTTCGGGGGAAAGCGTATCCCCGGCGGGGGCGTGGTGGCTGGCGCCGGCCGACGCATACACCCAAGCGGCCTCCTGGCAGCGAGTGCGGGCGGCAGCCACCAC
>CAYQUY010000128.1:0-7390 GCA_964420755.1 uncultured Anaerolineaceae bacterium | reverse complement strand
CGATGTCCACCAGGGCGAAGTCGCCGGGTGGGACGCCCGGGGACAGAAGGAAATCAGTCATCAGCTCCGTGGCAAACACGGCGCTGCCAGCACCGATAATCGCGATCTTGGTCATGAATCACCCTCCTTTGCCGGTACTCAAGATGCAGAACTCCTGATCGCACACTTGCGCAGTATGACCTGACTCGTGCGGTCGCTGAAGGACCGGATGGTCAATGGGCATCTGCGGAGCCGATCGGCTGAATGGCTTCTGGTGGGCCGCTGGTCTGGGAACGGCTACGCGGCTCGACGACGCGGATCCAGAGCATGGCCAGGCCGGCGGAGGCCAGGACGAGTGAAACGGCGAACATCGTCCGGTAACTGGCCCATTCTAGAATGGCGCCTGCCAGAAGTGGTGCCAAGAATAGGGCTGGACCCGTGATGGTTCGCGCCAAGCCGATGTACGTTGGTCGCTCCGAATCGGGTCCAAATTCCATTGCGATATTGAGGTCACCCACAAGGCCGCCGGCGCTGCCGAAACCCATCAAGGCGAAGATCACGTAGAAGCCAGGGGCGCTTGCCACAAAGAGGGCCAGCAACAGGGCGGCGATCCAAAGAGTGCCCGACAACTCGAGGACGCGCTTGTGACCCACCCGGTCGCCAAGCCTGCCCCAGAAGGCATAGCCAAGGACCCCGCTTCCGAAGAGGATTGCCGTGAAGATGGCTGCTTGCGAGTCGGGGAGAGAGAATCGCTGCACGGCAAAGACGGCCACAAAGCCAACGGCCATACTGCCCAGGTACCACAGCCAACGGCTGATCAGGTAGGTTCGGAAGTTGGCATTGCCTCGCAGGATAGTGCCCAAGCGCTCCAGGTAGGCTCGGTTACTTGGGCGAGGGTGCTCCACCGGCAGCCTCTTCGGCTCGACCGTGAACAGGATGAATACATACGAGGCCGTCATCCCCAGGAAACCAATGAGGAAGCTCAGAGCGAAGTTGTGGGGATACGGCAAGCGCTCCAGGATCGCTGCGGCTACCGCGGCACCGGCTACGCCAAGCGACTGGCCTGCCAGGTTCGAGATTCCGAAGAAGAGGCCGCGATGGGAGACGGGAATGACCGAGGCGATCAACTCCTGCCAAGGCACGGCGACCAGGCCGCTGGCGAGGGAGCGCCAGATCATCACCGCCAGGAAGATCGCCACCGCCTGTCGTTGGGGTAGCGCGCTGACCCACAGAGCCGCCGCGGCAAGGGCCAGATAGGGAACACGCTCCAGGGCGCCGAGCAATGCCACAGCCGGGAGTTTGCGCCTCAGTCGCTCAACGTATGGGGATGTGAAGAGCTGGGGCAAGAACCATCCGGCGTCAGTGAGAGCGGGGATCAGGCCGATGACTAATGGTGATGTCGTCAGCTTGGTGGCGTACACCGGAAGGATTGCGTTGACGGAGACGAAGCTTGTGCCAAACAGCCACAACGTTCCATCGGCGGCGTTGACCAGGAAGTTGCGGCGGAAGTGGAGTGCGACACTCGGGTCGGAACCGGCATCGGCGGGCAAAGCGAAGAACCGGTCGATCCCCTGTCGGACACGCAGTCTCACCGGGCCGTCTCCCGCGAATCCTGGCATAGCCGAAATGGCGCCCGAAGGCGCAGACGGTTCTTCAGCTCATGGCACAGAATCCGGCAGAGTTTGGGCGTGATCATGCCCATAGTCTACTCCCTGACGCGGTCAGCCAGCGTTGTCGTCGCTCCGAACACCGGCGCACGAGGCAGGCCTCGCATCCCCATCGTGACGAGGCCGTAGGAAACCGCGACGAGGTCCAGGATGAGACGGTGGCCAGCCTTCATCAAAGCGCTGTTTTGCTTGACGAAGGAGGCGGCAGTCAGCCGATCCTCAGGGGAGGGCCCACTCGCTGGGATCTTTGTCAGGTTCGAAACCAGCGTTGATCCGCAGACGACCCAGGGATCGATCTGTGACGTAGGGCACGTAGCCATGGGCCAGGGCGCGGGCATAGGCGTCGGCGATCTGCTCTGGGCGAGCGGTTTAGTCGATCGTCAGGACCAGCTTCCTGGCGGCCACCCACTGGTCCAGGATGGCCTCACGCTCGGCAGTCCATTCTGGCGGGCTGGGTTCGTGGTCGCGTGGGTAACCGTAGTACAGGTCCTCGACGCCGATGCCGGTCATCGCCTGCAGGTACTCGGGGAACCGGAGACCGAGCTCCTCGGCATTCTGTGGGAAGACGCCGAACCCCGGATGGCGACGCCGGGCATAGGTCGTGAACTCGAGGATGAAGTCGACCATTTCCTGCGCCGCGCTCTCCCGGCCTTGTTCCTCGTAATACCGATACGCGTCAACCCGATCGAGGTAGACACCGTCGAAACCCAGGTTGAGGATCTGGTCCAGGTAGCTATCCGGTTCCCCGAAGATGATGGCTTGCCACTCGGGGTCCCAATACCGGACCCACCGATCCCCCGCCCACACGCCATCCGGGACATCCAGCCAGGCTGGGGGGTTCGTCACCCATTCTGGCTGCCAATACCAACGGTAGTTCTCGGATTGGCCGATGCTCATGTAGCACAGCACGATCTTTGGGCCGCCTGAGCTCTGCCTCAGTGCCGGAATCACGTCTGGGGAGTTGCCGGCGGCGCTCAGGCTGACCACCACCAGATCGAAGGCCGTCTCCCCTATCCGATCCGGATCGGCATGCTGCAGCTGATAAAGGAAGCTTCTCACGGAAGCCCAGTCCGGCTCCTCCGCCGACAGCCCCTGACATCCCCCAAGGAGAACCGCCAGCAACCCTGCGACAGCGAACAAGCGCAGCGGGAGGCTCATCCGGCAACCCCTAGCGGAAGCCGGTCATGGTGAATCCGCGAACGATCCAGCGCTGGAAGTTGACGAAGACCAGCAGGATCGGCAGCATGATCAGCACGGTGGCCGCCATCACCAGGCCTCCCTGACCGGTGTGGGCCGAGTTGTACCAAGTCAGAATCACGGGTAGGGTGCGGACCTCGACCCTCTGCAGGACGATCATGGGCCACAGGTAGGCGTTCCAACTGGCCATGAAGTTCAGGATGCCGAGAGTCGCCAGCGGCGGCTTGAGCTGAGGCAGCACAATCCGCACGAAGATCTGCCATTCCGAGGCACCATCGATCCGCGCCGCATCGAGCAGCTCGTTGGGGAGGGTCTCGCAGAACTGGCGCATCATGAAGATGCCAAAGGCATCTACCGCGCTGAAGATGACCAGCCCCCAGAGGGAGTTGATCAGGCCGAGCTTCGCCAGGATGAGGAAGCTGGGGATCATGGTGATCTGGCTGGGGATCATCATCACAGTCAGAAACCAGCCGAAGAGAATGCGCTTGCCCCTGAACTCGTACTTGGCGAACATGTAGCCGATGAGCGCGCTGGTAAACACGGTCGTGGTCACGTTGAAAACGGCCACGAAGGCGCTGTTGCCGTAGAAGCGCAGCAGCGGCAGGGTCGGGTCGTGCAGAATCGTCTGGTAGTTCTCCAGCGTGAAGCGCTCGGGCAGGAACGTGGGCGGGACGCGCAGCACCTCGACATTGGTCTTGAAGGAGCTGAAGATCATCATCAGGAAGGGCAGCAGGGTGAAGGACAAGCCCACAGAGAGGACGACGTAGCCGAGCGCGCGTCGCAGGGCGGCGGACGCCCGATGCGGCAGCCGCGCGTCGGAAAGAGGCACTCGGGAGATCGCCAGGCCCGTCACCCTAGTACTCCCATTCTGTGCGCAAGGCGCGCATCTGAATGATCGTCACCGCCATCACGACCAGGAATAGGACGAACGATTCGGCCGCTGCCCAGCCCAGACGCTGGTAGCGGAAGGCGTTCTTGTAGATGTCCAGCATTAGCACCTGCGTCCGGTAGCCCGGATCCCCATCGGTCATCACCTGGATGATGTCGAAGACCTGGAAGGAGGAGAGCATGGTCATCACGCAGACGAACAACAGCGTGGGCCGGATCAGGGGCACGATGACTCGAATGAAGACCCTCCAGGGTGTGGCGCCGTCGATCATGGCCGCGTCCTTGAGCTCCTGCGGGATCGCCTGCAGGGCGGCAATGAAGATGACCATGTTGTAGCCGTAGTCCTGCCAGAGATAGGCCAGGATGACGGCCCACATGGCGACGGAGATCCCCAGGAGGCCAGCCCGCGGGTCCGACAGCCAGGAGATGGGCTGAATCCCAAAGAAGCGCAGGATGGCATTGATCCAGCCGCTCTGCGGGTTGTACATTGAGAGCCAAATCAGCGCCACGCCGACGGAGGAGGTCAGCACGGGCAGGAAGTAGATGGTGCGGTACAGCGCCTTGAACCGGTCGCCGATGGATTCGAGCAGATAGGCCAGCGGCAGCGTGATCGCCAGATTCAGCGGCAAGACGGCGAAGGCGAAGATGAGGGTGTTCTTGAGGCTGGTTCGAAACAGGTTCGCTTCGACCGATGTCCCCCGGATCATCTCGACGAAGTGGTCGATGCCGACAAAGGGATTGCTGCCCCCCAGGCCGAGGATGGGTCCGCCGACGCGCCCGGAGCTGTAGTCGAAGAACATCAGCACGAAGGCCCAGCCCAGGATGAAGATGCCGAGGGACTCATACAGCAGCAGGGGTACGGTCACGCCCAGGACAAAGCGCCCCTTGGCAATGGCCAGCCCGCTTCTCGAGCGCCGCGAACGCCGCAGCGGCAATTCCATTGCGCCTCCCCTCGCCCATGAACCCACAATGAATGCGATGGAGGGGACATGCGAGCATGTCCCCTCCGGACACCGTCAACCTACTGGAAGGTCGAGTTCGCCTCGGTATTCATGGCTTCGAGAGCCTGATCGACGGTTTCCACGCCTTGCAGCGCATTGAGGATGTGAGGGTAGATGATCTCGTAGACCACGAGATCACGGTCGGGCATGTTCCCCAGGTACCTGCCGTAAGGCAGGATGTCCAGGGCCTTGGCCACCCAGGGCATCTGTTCGGCAATCTGGGCCGACTCGGCGACGGCCGGCATGGCCGGGATGGTCCCGCTGGCGAGATTGAATTGGAGGGCGTTCTCCGGGACCGTCGTCACGAACTTGACGAAGTCCCAGGCGATGTCCTGGTGTTCGCTGTTCGGCGAGACGGTCAGCCCCCAGCCGGAGTCGGCGGCGAAGACTGGGTCTCCTTGAATGGGCGGCAGGAACACGTAGTCCCATTCATCGGCGAAGTCTGGGAAGTTGGCCTGGCCCTCGGCGATGGCCCAGGTGCCGATGTAGCCGATGCCGACATGGCCCTGGAAGAAGGCGTCGATGACGAAATTGGTGGTGTCATTGAAGACGATCGGGTCGACCACGCCCATCTGGACGGCGTGGACCATCCATTCCAGTTGCGCCCGGGCTTCGGGGGTGTTCAGGGTGAAGCCTGTGCGGTCCGCGTTCCAGTAGTCGCCGCCCCGCTGGAGGATGCCCGCCAGGAACGAGAACGAAGCGGGGTCCGCGGCGGTGAAATGGAACCCGGCCACGGTCATCATCCCGGCGGAGTCGACCTGGGTCAGCGCCTGTGCGTCCGCAAGGACATCCTCCATCGTCGCCCATTGCGGCGGGAACGTCAGTCCGGCGGCCTCGAACAGGGTCTTGTTGACCAGCACCCCGCCGTACTCGCAGTTGAACTCCTGCGGGAAGCCGTACAGCACGCCGTCCACGACATAGCCGCCGATCGGAGCCGCATAGAAGATCTGCTGGGCCTGCTCGAGCGTCATCACCTCCGGCGGCACCGGTGCCAGTCGTTCGTAGTACTGCGACGTCCAGGTGCCGAACAGCTGGATGATGTCGGCCTCCTCCCCGGCGGGCATGGCCGTCTGCAGGGTCTGCAGATACAGTTCGTAGTCGAAATGCTCCAGCTGGATGTCGACATCAGGGTGCTGAGCCTCGTAGGCCGCGATCAGAGCCTCGTAGCCGGCGATGAAAGCATTGTTTGTGTGGGCCCACATGCGCACAACGATCTGTGGTCCGCCGCCGGTTGTCTCGGTGGGCTTGGCTTCGCTGGTGGCCGAAGTCGGCGCTCCGGTCGTCGTAGTGGGGGTGGCTGCCGTGCCGCAGGCGGAGAGCAGCAGCGCGGCAACCAGGAGCAGTGGAACGAGCCTGGACTTCATGATTCTCCTCCTTGCCTCTTGAGATCATGGACCGGGCGGTGTGCCCGGTGGGCAGAGTGCCGCTCAACAACGTTGATCTTGGATCTTGATCCTCCTTCTGAGCTCAGGGATCTCCCTCCTGGCCGCCGCCTCCGCGGCTGGAGTGAAGATGTCACGGATGACCCAGGAGCACGCGTTCGGCGTTCCCTGAGTATATCTTTTGCAAAACGTCGTCAGGCAGACCCATGCCGTAGATCGCCCACCGGCCTTGCCCAGGAATCGGCCAGGGTTCATAGGCGAAGTACTCATCGTTCGTCTCGAGGAACCGGTAGTAGATCCGGTAGACGGGTGTCATCGCTGGTAGATCGGTGCCGAAGAGAATCCGATCGGCGTGGCGAAGGAAGAAGCGACGGGCGGTGTAGGGCTGGCGGCCGAGCTCGGCGATCCGGGCGGCGATGTCGACGTAGAAGTTCGGGGCACGGTCCAGGACCTCGCTCACCCAGGCGAGGTTCTCGGCGTAGCAGCCGACATGCGCGCCGATGAAGGTCGTATGAGGATGGCGGAGGACGAGCCGCGCCAGGGCGTCGACGATAGACCTGAAGGGAGGGTAGGGAGGCGAGGGGAAGTGCCAGTCGGGGTGAGCGTGCAGCTCCTCCCAGCGCTCGTTGGTCGCGTCGAGTGGATCGAAGAAAGCGACTGGGTCAGCGACATGAATGAGGACCGGCAGACGCAACTCGCCGGCAGTCTGCCAAACGGGGTCAAGGCGTGGGTCATCGACGGGGACAAGATGGCCTTCGGGGTTCCGAACTTGCAGCCCGAGGCCCTTCCAGATCTTCAGCCCTTGTGCCCCCCGGCGGGCCTGGTCGCGCAGGCGGGCGGCGGCCCACTCGCCGAACCGGTTGCCATGCTCCGGCCAGCGGCTCCAGTCAACCCCGCCGAAGTGGAGAAAGCGCTCGGGGACGGCGGCCTTGAAATGGTCGAGGTGCCGCTCCAAGTGCTCTTCGCCCCAACCGCCGTCGAGGTCGACGAGAGTGGTCACGCCGGCCTCGTCGAGCACGGCTAGGAGCTCCTCGACAGGCCGGTTGACCCAGCCGCCACCGAAGGTCTCGCCCAGGTGGTTGTGGGCGTCGATGACCGGGTAGCGCGGCTTGGCGATGTGGGTCTCGGGGAGGACCAGCCGAGAGCGTGGCTCGTAGTCGACGAGGCGCAGGTCATCGCTTGGGCTGGATGGAGCGGAAGGGGTCGTGGTCATCAGGCCTCTCCTCGCGCGGTCAGACGGTCCGCACTTGTAGGCCGAGCGCCTGGAGCGCGAGGG
>CAYQUY010000127.1:579-7406 GCA_964420755.1 uncultured Anaerolineaceae bacterium | reverse complement strand
GTAGGCCGGCTGCCCGAGAGGAGCGAGTATGGGGCGCAAAGTACATCCCATTGGGTTTCGACTGGGGATCAACAAGACCTGGGAATCCCGCTGGTTTGCCAATCGGACCCGCTACGCGCAGAACCTTCACCAGGACCGCGCCATCCGGGGCCTGGTCAACACGATCGCGCCGCATTCGGGAATCTCCCGGGTGGAGATCGAGCGAGACTCCAGCAGCGTCCATGTCACCGTCCACACGGCCAAGCCGGGGATCGTGATCGGGCGCAAAGGGGCCAACGTCAAGGAGCTGCGGCGGCAGATTCAGGGCCTGACGGGGGCCAATGTCAAGCTCGATATTGCCGAGATCAGGGAGCCGGATCTGGATGCCCGTCTGGTGGCCGACAACATCGCTGGCCAGCTCGAGCGGCGCATCAGCCACCGCCGTGCCATGCAGCGCGCCGTGGCTCAGGCGATGCGTCAGGGGGCGAAGGGCATCAAGGTGATGTGCTCCGGTCGCCTTTCGGGGGTGGAGATGGCCCGCCGGGAGTGGATGCGCGAGGGCCGCGTCCCCGCCCAGACGCTGCGGGCGGATATTGACTTTGCCAAGGCCGAAGCCCTGACCACCTACGGGCGGATCGGGGTCAAGGTCTGGATCTACCGGGGCGATGCCGTTCCGGAGGCGAGCGAGCAGCCGGAGGCGACGGACGTCTATGTCAGCGAGTAGGCCGGGGCAGGCTGTGTCTGCCGTTTGTGAGGTGCAATCATGTTGATGCCCAAGCGTGTCATGCGCGGCCGCCTGAAGCAAATGCGCGGCCGGATGAAGGGCAAGGAGAGCCGGGGCACCGACGTCTCGTTCGGTGAGTATGGCCTGCAGGCGCTTGAGCCGGGGTGGGTGACGGCGCGCCAGATTGAGGCCGCCCGCCGCACACTAGTCCGCTACATGCGCCGTCGGGGGAAGGTGTGGATCCGGATCTTCCCCGATCGGTCGGTCACGAAGAAACCGGCGGAAACCCGCATGGGCAAAGGCAAGGGCTCGGTAGACCACTGGGTCGCCGTCGTCCGACCCGGAAGGGTGCTGTTCGAGATCTCGGGCCTGCCGGAGGAGTCTGCCCGAGAGGCCATGAGGCTGGCGGCCCACAAGTTGGCCATCAAGACCAAGTTCACCGAACGGGTTGAGCTGGTGGGAGGGGAATAGGCCATGAAGAAGGCGGAGATCCGAGCCCTCTCGACCGCTGAGATTGAGGCCAAGCTGGAGGAGGCCCGGGAAGCGTATTTCAAGCTGCGCTTCCAGATGGCGGTGGGCCAGCTGACCGATCCGTCCCGACTTCGCCTGGCTCGCCGCGAGATCGCCCGGCTGGCAACCATCCTGCGGGAAAGGGAGCTCGAGGCGGAGCCCGAAGGGAGGCAGGAATGACCAACACCCGGCGCCGGCTGACCGGTGTGGTGACGAGCAGCAAGATGATGAAGACGGTGACCGTGCGGGTAGATCGCAGCTATCGGCATGCCCTGTATGGCAAGGTTGTGCGCAGCCGCAAGTTCTATCTGGCGCACGATGAGATCGGCTGCCATCCGGGAGACCGGGTGCGGATCATTGAGAGCCGGCCGATCTCGAGGCGGAAGCGCTGGGCAGTGGAGACGGTCTTGAGCCGGGTCAGCGAGACAGAGATCGCCGCCAGCAGCGTGGAAGAGGCTGGGGCAGCGGTGTCGGAGGCAGAGGCGTGATCCCGCGGCCTACCATAAGGCCCCCAAAGGGGGGCCGCGGGATGATCCCGCGGCCTGCTACAAGCGTCGAAAGGAGGGCCGCGGGATGATACAGCAGGAGACCCGTCTCACCGTCGCCGATAACACCGGCGGCCGGCAGCTGCTGGTGATCCGAGTCCTGGGTGGCTCCAAGCGGCATTATGGCCATGTGGGCGACGTGGTCGTGGCGACCGTCAAGACGGCCACTCCCCATGCGGCGGTCAAGAAGAGCGACATTGTGAAAGCCGTGATCGTCCGGACGGCGAAGGAGTACCGACGCCCGGACGGGTCCTACATCCGGTTCGACGACAACGCCGCCGTCATCCTGGACGTTGACGGTGTGAACCCGAAGGGCACCCGTATCTTCGGACCGGTGGCTCGCGAGCTGCGTGAGAAGGGCTTCGCCAAGATCATCTCGCTCGCCCCGGAAGTGCTCTAGGATCGTCGGGAACCGCAGGAGGCCAGGAAGCGTGAACATCAGGAAAGGCGACACGGTCGAAGTCATCAGCGGCCACAACAAAGGCGTGCGGGGCGAGGTCATACGCGTGCTGCCGGCCGACCAGAGGCTGGTGGTGCAAGGGGTGAACCTGCGCAAGAAGCACCAGCGCCAGGTCCAGTCTGGCGGGCGTACGATGACGCCGGGAATCATCCAGTTCGAGGCGCCGATACACCTCTCCAAGGTCATGCTGGTCTGTCCCAAGTGCGATCAGGCGACGCGGGTGGGCGTGGTGCGAGAGGCGGGCAAGGCGCAGCGTGTGTGCAAGCGCTGCGAAGCGGTCTTGGACGCCTGAGCCGCGAGGGAGCGTGGGAAGCATGGCACATCCATTGAAGGAACGGTATCAGAAGGAAGTGGTGCCAGCCTTGATGAAGGAGTTCGGGCTGAAGAATGTGATGCAGGCGCCTCGCCTGTCGAAGATCATGGTCAATGTCGGCGTGGGCGAGGCCCAGGACAACGCCAAGGCCCTGGAATCGGCGGTGACGGATGTGACGGTCATCTGCGGCCAGCGGCCGGTGGTCACCAGGGCCCGCAAGAGCATCGCCAACTTCAAGTTGCGCGCGGGAAGGTCGATCGGCGCAAAGGTCACCCTGCGAGGGGAACGGATGTGGTCGTTCTTCGACCGGCTCGTCAACGTGGCCTTGCCGCGCACGCGTGACTTCCGGGGGGTCTCCCCGGACAGCTTTGATGGCCGGGGCAACTACACCCTCGGCGTACGGGAGCAGCTGATCTTCCCGGAAGTCGAGTACGACAAGATCGACAAGATTCGCGGTTTCGAGGTGACCGTGGTCACCACGGCCCCCGATGATGCTCAGGGTCGTCGCCTGCTGGAGCTGCTGGGGATGCCATTTGGGAGAGGGGCATAGACCATGTCCAAGAAGAGTATGCCGATCCGGGAAACCCGGCGCAAGTATCCGAACCGGGTGCGCAATCGCTGTCGCATCTGCGGCCGACCGCGGGGCTACCTGCGACGATTCCAGCTGTGCCGCATCTGCTTCCGGGAGATGGCCCTGCAGGGCAAGATCCCGGGTGTGGTGAAGTCGTCCTGGTGAGCCGGGCGCGGGAGTGAGTGTCATGACTATATCTGATCCGATCGCTGACATGCTGACTCGCATCCGCAACGCCGCCCTGGTGGGTCACCAGGTGGTTGCGCTGCCGAGTTCGAAAATGAAAGTGGCCATTGCCAGCATCCTCAAGGAAGAAGGCTTCCTCGAGGACCTGGAGGAGGCACTGGTGGAGGGTAAGGCGACACGGGTGCTGCGCCTCAAGCTCAGGTACGTGGGCGAGCGACGCGAGCGCAAGCCCGTGATCACCGGGGTGGTCCGGGTGAGCCGCCCGGGACGGCGAGTCTACGCTGGCAAAGGTGAAATCCCCTGGGTCCGCTCTGGCATGGGGGTCGCGATCCTGTCGACGCCCAAGGGGGTGATGACGGGATCCCGGGCGAGGCAGCTGGGCGTAGGTGGCGAGGTTCTTTGCCACGTATGGTGAGCGAAGGCTTGGGACGGGTTCCGCGGCCTTGCCGGGATAGGAGGTAGGAGTGTCGAGAATAGGTCGCATGCCGGTGCCAATCCCCGGTGGGGTGCGGGTGGAGGTCGAGGGCACTCGGGTGCGTGTCAAGGGCCCCAGAGGCCAGCTCGAGCAGGTCTTCCCCGCGGCGATGACCATTCGCCTGGACGAAGGGAAGCTGAGCGTCGAGCGGCCTTCAGATGAGCCTCAGATGCGCGCCTTGCATGGGATGACCCGGGCCCTGATCAACAATATGGTCCTGGGCGTGAGCAAGGGCTTTGAGAAGAACCTGCAGGTCGATGGGGTTGGATACCGGCCAGAGCTGGATGGCAAGGACCTGATCCTGCATGTCGGGTTCTCCCACCCGGTGCGAGTCAAGCCGCCCGAGGGGATTGTCTTTGACGTCGACACCAAGAACCGTACCATCAAGGTGACGGGCCACGACAAGGCTTTGGTCGGCCAGGTGGCCGCCGATGTTCGCAAGGTCCGGCCGCCTGAGCCCTACAAGGGCAAGGGCATCCGCTACCTCGAAGAGCGAGTCCGCCGCAAGGCCGGCAAGGCGGGCAAGGTGGCTTAGCCATGGCAAAACAATCACGAGAGCAGATGCGGCTTCACAGGCACAAGCGTGTGCGCGGCAAGGTGGCGGGAACGGCCGACCGGCCGCGGCTGAGCGTCTATCGGAGCCTGTCGGGCATCTATGCCCAGGTCATTGACGATGGCAGAGGGCACACCCTGGTCTCGGCCTCGACCCTGGACGGCGATCTCAGGCCTCGCCTGGAGGGCCTGAAGAAGATCGAGCAGGCGCGCCTGGTGGGTGAGCTGGTAGCCCAGCGGGCCAAGGCCGCCGGCATCGTCCAGGTGGTCTTCGACCGAGGCGGCTATCGCTACCACGGTCGGGTGCAGGCACTGGCGGAAGCGGCGCGCAAGGCCGGGCTCGAATTCTAGCCCGGGGCGGAACGCGTTTCCGAACGTGTGGAGAGAGCAGACGTGAAGAGAGATTTCCGAGATCGCACGGAGGAGCGGGACGAGTTCGACGAGCGGTTGATCGACATCGCCCGGGTGGCCAAGGTGGTCAAGGGCGGCCGGCGGTTTGCCTTTCGCGTGACCGTGGTCGTCGGGGACAACCGGGGTCAGGTCGGCCTGGGGATTGGCAAGGCCCGCGGCGTACCCGAGGCCATCCGCAAGGCCAGCGAGCGGGCGCGTAAGAACATGCGCCATATCCCGCTGTCGGGAAAGACGATCCCGCATGAGATCATCGCCAGCTACGGCGGGGCCCAGGTGTTGCTCAAGCCGGCCTCGCCGGGAACGGGCGTGATTGCCGGAGGCCCGGTGCGGGCGGTGGTCGAGGCGGCCGGCGTGCGCGACATCCTGACCAAGTCGTTGGGCAGCTCCAACATCCTGAACGTGGCTTGTGCTACCATGCGCGGCCTCGAGTCGCTCAAGCGGGTGGAGGAGGAAGCCGTCCGGCGCGGCAAAGACGCGGGGGATCTCACGCCCTTCTGGGAGCGGAAGCGCCATGCCTAAGGTTGGAAGCAAGTCCAAGGTCCTACGCATCACCCTGGTGAGAAGCCCGATCGGCTACGCCTTGCGGCAGAAGAGGACGGTGCGGGCCCTCGGCCTGCATCGCCTCAACCAGACCGTCGAACAGGCGGACAGCCCGGTGGTGCGCGGCATGATTGCCAAGGTCTCGCACCTCGTCCGGGTGGAGGAGTAGGAACACCATGAAGCTGCATGAGTTGGCGCCGCGCCCGGGTGCGCATCATCGCCGCAAACGCGTGGCGCGGGGCATTGCCGCAGGGCACGGCAAGACGGCCGGCCGGGGCACTAAAGGCGAAGGGGCTCGCAAGTCGAGCGGCGGCCACATCTACCGCCAGGGCGGCAATCTGCCCTCCTACCGCAGCTTGCCCTTCAAGCGCGGGTTCTTCAACCGCGGGCGGGTCGAGTGGCGTGAGGTCAATCTGGCCAACCTGGCTGGGTTCAAGGCCGAAGCCGAGGTGACGCCCGCCGCCCTGGTTGAGGCCGGGCTGCTGCGCGATGAAAGCCGCCCTGTGGCCTTGCTTGGGACGGGCGAGATCTCCGTCCCGCTGAAGGTGCGCCTTCACCGCGTCACCCGGGGAGCCCGGGCCAAGGTTGAGGCGGCCGGCGGAACCGTCGAGCTGCTGGAGACATGATCGCGCCTGAGAGGTCGGAGAGGAGCTATCCATGAAGCGTTCCGCTTGGCGCTTCCTCTGGGTTTCAGCCGATATCCGCAATCGGCTGCTCATCACCCTGGCTCTGCTGGCTATCTATCGGCTGGCGGCCCATGTGCCCGTGCCAGGCGTCAACCGGCAGACGATCACTGCGGTGCTGGGTGGGTCCGGGCAAGGGCAGACTCTGTTCAACCTGCTGGACCTCCTGTCCGGCGGGACGGTCTCCAATTTCTCGATCCTGGCCATGGGCGTCTATCCCTACATCACCGCCCAGATCATCCTCCAGCTGCTTGTGCCCATCATCCCCGCCTTGCAGAGGCGGATGGAGGAGGATCCGCGGGAAGGCCGCAAGTGGATGGAGAGGTGGACCTACTACCTGGCCATGCCCATGGCGGCCCTTCAGGCCTTCAGCCAGATCCAGCTCTTCCGTCAGTATGCCGCGCAGGGGACCGACGTCCTGACCTACACCCTGGGGTTTAACCTGCCGACCATCACGACCATTCTGGCCATGACGGCGGGAACGATGTTTGCCATCTGGCTGGGCGAGCTGATCTCTGAGCATGGCATCCGCAATCAAGGGCTGTCGCTGGTCATCTTTGCAGGGATCGTGGCCCGCATCCCCACCAATGTGGGCCGCTTGCTCGCCAACGAGCAGCAGCGGCTCACCCTTGGGGTCTTGCTCGTCGTCATCACCGTGGCCACCATCTTTGCCATCGTGTACGTCCAGGAGGGCCGGCGCAATGTCCCGGTCATGTATCCGGGGCGGCGGGTGGGCAACCGCATGTCGATGCCGGTCAAAGGGACACTGCCGCTCATGGTCAACATGGCGGGCATGATCCCCTTGATCTTTGCCCAATCCCTACTGACCCTGCCGGCCGTCGCGGCACCGCCGCGCACGTGGAAGTCGGTCGAGGCCC
>CAYQUY010000127.1:0-569 GCA_964420755.1 uncultured Anaerolineaceae bacterium | reverse complement strand
TTCATCCACTCCTCGAACGCGACGGTGGTCAGGGTTGCCACCTGGTTCCAGACGACTTTCGGCGGCGTCAGCCCGGCCTACTGGATCTTCTACTTCTTGATGGTGGTCGGGTTCACCTTCTTCTACACCGACACCCTGTTCGCACAGCAGAACTATGGGGAGAACCTGCGGCGGGCGGGGGCGCAGGTGCCAGGCGTGACCAAGGGTGCGTCCACCCAGCGCTATCTGACCCGTGTCTTGCGGCGGATTACCCTGCCGGGCGCCTTGTTCCTGGGCCTGGTGGCGATCATGCCCTTCCTGTTGGGGCTGATTACACCCGTGGCCGGCTCCAGCACCAGCCTGCTGCTCGTTTCCTCGGCGGGGCTGCTGATCGTTGTGGGCGTCGTCAGGGATGTCTATCGATCGATTGAGGCGGAGCTCAAGCTCCGGGGATACGATTCTTCCCTCCTGGTGCGGTAGAAGGCGAGCATGTCGGGCTACCTGATCATGCTCGGACCTCCAGGAGCGGGCAAAGGTACCCAGGCAAAGCGCCTGGCGGAGAGGCTCGGGCTGGTGCATATCTCCAGCGG
>CAYQUY010000126.1:0-7406 GCA_964420755.1 uncultured Anaerolineaceae bacterium | reverse complement strand
GCCGTCTCGCCCTCGCGTGCACACCCGAAGGGTGCGTCGGGCCGGGGCTCGCGGCGCGACCGGGGGGCTCGCGGCCTCGCGCAGCATCCCCGAAGGGGGCGAACGGGGTGCTGGGTCTGCGACCCTGAGAGAGCACCAGGACCTTCGGCTGACTCGGCTTGCGCGCCAGGTTGGCTGGCCACTTGCCTTTCAAGTTGCGCGAGAATCAATGGGCTGCAGCCTGGGCGTCGGGCAGTCGGGAAGCGCCCAGAAGCAAGACGGATGGCGCTTCGCGTACACAGCACGGGACAGTTGCACCGGGCTACTTCTCAAAGCTCGAGGACGCCAGCACGGGCATGTGACCTGTTCAAACGGCGCGGAGTTTGCGGCTTGTGACACAGCATCCATTAGCGTCGAAGGCCCTGGACTTCGCGCGAATCCCATTAGGACACGGAGACCGAGAATGAGAATAGACGGGAAAGTAGCACTCATTACCGGAGCGGGTAGCGGCATAGGGACTGCGATCGCCGAGCGGTTCGTTGCTGACGGAGCGAGGATATGCATAACCGGGCGCCGTCAGGAGGCACTCGACAGGGTGGCCCAGTCGTTGCCCGCGGGGGCAGCGGTGACATGCGCCGGCGACGTAACGAAGCTCGAGGACGCCCGGCGAATGGTCGAGACGGCGCTCGGGTTGGCTGGCAAACTCGACGTGCTGGTGAACAACGCGGCAATAGATCCGGGCGGCACAACTGTGGTGGATATCGACCCGGACCTCTGGCACAGGGTTCTAGAAACGAACCTCACCGGGCCCTTGTACCTCATGAAGGCATCGATACCGCACATGATCAAGGGTGGTGGGGGTTCGATCATCAACATTGCTTCCTTGGGGGGACTGCGCTGCCTGCCGGGTATGCCAGCCTACTGCGCATCGAAGGCGGGTCTGATCGCCCTCACACAGCAGGTCGCGCTGGATTTCGGTCCGGCCAAGATCCGATGCAATGCGGTCTGCCCGGGCGGGACGAGGACGGCGATGCTGGAGAAATCACTTGGCCCCCTGGCCGGAGTGCTCAAGACTGATCTGGACGGCGTCTTCAGGTGTATCTCTTCGACGGTTCCGTTGAGACGAACCGCCAATCCGATGGAAATCACCGGCATCTGCAGCTACCTTGCGAGCGACGATTCCACGTTCGTGACGGGGGCCGTTCTTCTGGTGGACGGAGGAGCGGCGATTGTTGATGTTGCTGGAGCCGCACTGACCAGTGCCGGCGTGATGTGGGGCGTGTGAGAAAGAATCGACTAGAGGAGGGGCACCATGCCGCAGCGAGAGGGCAGCACAGACTACAAGTATGAGGACTACGCCTCGAAAGTGGCGGTCAACCGTCTTCCCCAGACAGCAGCGCTGGTGAATCAGGCCATGAAGATCACTCTCGACACAGGGACGTCCTTCGAGCTTGAGTTCGTGGATCGAAACAAGGTCGTCTGGCAGAGTGACGATGAGCGCGGGACCGACTGGTGCGAGGTGGTGGAGGTGGCGCCTCAAACCTATTTCATTGACATGACCTTTGCCCATCAGCCTCGTCAGTGTCAGACCATTGTCGTCAACATCGGGACGCGTCAGGTGCTCGGCATCCGCACGATCATGCGCGGAGGGGATATGGGCAAAGAACCCCGCGCTGTCCATCACTTCTCGCCTGGTGTCCTCGGTGATGCGGCAATCCCGCCCACTGGGCGCAAGCCGGCGCCCACACGTGACCTGATCGGCCTGCGGGGGCTCTACGATTACGGTCCCGAGCAGTGTTTCGAACACATCTACCTGAATTCGGAGCGCTATGCCTGGCAATGCATCATTGGCCCGCTGCGCGGTCAAGCGGATGTAGACTTCTCGACGATCTACAAGTTCGACGACAACCAGTACGTCTTCGCCTTTCGTGAGTTCGGTCTGCCCGTCTCTACCGTGTTCTTCTATAACTGGGATCAGATGAGAAGCACGGGCAAGTTCTTTGCAGTCGGCGATGACGGCGCCATCGCCAATACACCCGCCGGCGCCTTCATCAAGAAGCTGTCAGTGGCCTTCTATCCCCTCGACATGCAGCCGGTATGAGGCTTGGCGAGGGATACATGGGTCAACGGCTTTGGACGGGGAGACCGCAGGTTTGGGGCGGTCTCCCCTTTCCGGCAGCCTCGTCGAAAGGATGAGGCCGCTCCCTGACCACGGCTTATCACCGGCACTATTCGCGGACAGCACGTGCGCTCGCCCGGACAGAATTAGGCTGGCCCTCAGGCTGATGTACTCGGGTGCCGAGGGAACGGCGAAGTCCTGGAAGAGGGACGAATAGCGTGTTACGCATTGCGTGGGCCGTCCTCGTCGCGGCGATTCTGTATCTCGTCCCAGGAATCGTTGCGCTGCAGCTGATTGAGTTGCGCCAGGTAGGGAGGCCGATCCGCCTCTTGCTCGGCCTGTGTGGTTCAATCGTCCTTCTCCCCTGCGCCTTTGTACTTGTGGGTAACATTGCACCGTTCCGACCCGGCCTGGGGCCCTGGTTCGTTCTCGTCGCAGGCCTTGCCGGAGCCGCCTGGTTCCTCCGGCGTTGGCGCCGCCGACCTGTCGTCCTGCTCAAGACAGGATATGGGGGCCCCGCGACCGTAGGCCCCCTTGAGAAGGCTGCCGCGTGCGTACTTCTTACCCTTTTCGCGGCCTTCGTCAATCTGCCTCGCTTGGCGATGTTTCTCCAGGGCGAGCAAGCATTGACCGTGAGTCCCTGGGACGAGACATGGCATCTGGCCCAACTGGTGGCGGTAGCCCGTACGGGCATTCCTCCGCACCACTACTTCTTTCCGAGCATCAACCTCGCCTACTACTACGCAAGCTGGATCTACCCCGCCGTCCTAGGGAATCTACCCCTCGCCCCTGTATCTCTGATACGGGCCATGTCCATTCATGCCTTCCTGTCCACACTCGTCTTCTTGGGCCTGGCCTACATGCTGCTTTGCTTGAACTTCAGCGACTGGCGCGTGAGATGGGCGGGAATCAGCTTCTTTACGGTGATGGGTGGCTTCGACGTATTCGCCGCAATGCCGGGAATTGACCAGATCGATTGGTGGCAAAGACAGGCGGGCTGGCTGACCAATGGATTTCAGGTCAGCCAGTTCGCCACCTTGTATGCCTGGGTTCCTCAACACGTTGCGGCCGGCGCGGCCTTCCTGGTGCTCCTCATCCTCTGGAGAAACGCCGATGCGCAGTTCTCGTTGAAACTGATCGCATCAGCGGTGCTGTTGGCCTTCAGTTTCGTCACGTCGCCTTTCGTGTTCCTGGCATCTGCGCTGGCATTTGGCTTCGTCGGGATGTTTGACTGGCGCAGGACATGGGCGTCTTTGCGCTCTGCGAAGTGGCCCCTTGGGGTCGTGCTTGCCCTGTTTCTGCTCGTGACCTGGTACCCGCTGCTCATCGCAGTCCGCCACCAAGGAACACTCTCCTGGAACGGCTTCCGTGTGCCAGTCCTCGAACGGCTTTGGCGAGAGACCGCTTCTACTGCGATTGCAGATCGGATCTTGACCCTTCTCGGATTCCCACTGGTAGCCAGCTGGATCGGCCTGATCGAAATGGGCCTGCCGTTCGTTCTGTACTTGGTGTGGTGGGGTAATCGCTTCGTATCCAGGCAGTGGATGCTTGCCTCCCGCCAAGACGCGCTCCTCGGCCTTTTTCCGCCCTTCTACATGCTGCTCGTCTTCCTGATCAAGGATCAAGGCGGCGGGGGCAACCTTTCGATGCGCGGCCTCATCCCGGCGCAGGTCCTCGTTGTTCTCGCTGGCCTTGAAGCATTGCAGACGCTGCTCGATCGGGTTCGTGGCGTCGGCTGGAGGAAATGGGTGCTTGCCTACCTCTTCCTCGTTCTCCTACTCGCGCAGGGTTTTTCCACGCTGGCAGAGATTCGTACCGTAGCCTCTGATGCCCTGAAGCTGGTGCTCCGATCGGACTGCGTGCGATCAGGTGTTCTGACCGGTGCATACGAGAACTGCCGTCCTCAAGATCAGCTCCAGTACGTCTATTGGCTGAATGAGAACACTCCTGCCAATGCTCTCATCCTGGAAACCGGTCCTGCCCCGACCGACGCCCCCAAGTATCGCTGGCTAGAGCGGAGCCGCCTGTTGACCTCAGGATTTGCCACAGGACTTCAGCTCTTCCAGGAGGATTCCGGTTTCATACTGCCCGACGAGTGGGATCGACTGAGAGACCAGATGTCCACCACTGATGATGTTCTGGAATGGTACCAGGGCCTTGATTTTCGCTACAAGGCCACCTCGCCGGTATACGTGGTGGTCTGGGAAGGCGGGGCCACCCCCGCTCTGACGTCCGCTCCAGTCTATCGAGACGCGTATCTTGCCATCTATCGGCTGGAGTGACTACTGCGGCTGACCAGCGCCCCTCATCCTCACCAGCCATAGGTAACTCTGGCCGGGTTCTTCGTAATGGGTGCGTGGTCGGGAACGCGGATCGGTCTATTCCACAACGGGGTACTACGTTGTAGGGCTTCATTCCACCTGACATCTCGATCCTTCCCCCTCGGATTCGGTTCCCCGTTCGGGGACCCTCGCCCGGGATGCGGCACGACTGTGGGAAGCGCCTGTCATCTCCGATTGGCCCGGGGAAGGCTGGAGGGTGCCCCGCCTTTCAGGATGCGCGAGAACAGGTATGGGATGGCCTGAGGTGCCAGATGGCTTCCGGCATGGAGCACGGCATGTGTGGCCATGGGGCCGCGAAGCGAAACTGGGTCGGCCTGGTCCCGGGCCAGGGAGGCCGCCAGGCAGGTTGCCCTGGCCTGTGACGAGGGGTTCTTCCATGGACCAGTCCGGTGCTCGACGTTTTGCCCTGGCCATCATCCTGCTCTTCGCCTTCTGCGGAATGGTCGTTCTCGCTTCATGGGGATACACCTCAGTCCAGCTTTCCCTTGCTCGCTCCCGAGGCGTCTACCCCACGGCCGAGGAAGGCATGCTCGCGTTGGTGGACACGGGATATGTTGGCATCACGCACGCCGATATCCTCTACGCCGGGCCTGACTCGTTCGTAGGTAGCCAACCCCATGTGTGGTATGTCATTGCCGAAGTACGAGCGTCCAGGCGGGCTGATGGGTCAGCGATGGGGTATCACGGATGCGATGCGCCCGGCTCGTTCTTCATCCAAAGCAGGGAGGGCTGGGTCCATGTGCCCGAAGGCGCCTTTCCCGAGTTCATCGGTCTATGGATGGAGGTCTTTGGGCTGGCCGGGCGCGGTGAGTCCGCGCCGTCGACCGATTGGGCTCCTTCACAGCCCGAGAGGTTCTGCCAATCCACCTGAGAGTCTGCCGATCCTGATCTGGCTAGCCCAGGCCTCGGAACTGCGCGATACCGGATCTGAGGGCCGCCCGGGCGGCAAAGCTCCGGACCCCCAAGTGCAACTCTCGGGTCTCTTGGTCGCATGATGAGATGACCCCGCCGATCCGCGGCTTCCTCGTAGCCGCTATTCTGCTTGCCGGCTGCGGCCTCGCGCCGGGAATGAGCCTCCCCTCTCCGACGGGCACGTCCGTCGCGTCCCCTTCAGCCATTCCCCCAACCGCATCGCCTACGTGGACGACGACCCCTACCCACCTCCCTACGCCCACGCCAACGCCACTGCCGCTCGAGGTGGTCGAGTTCTATCGTCTGCGCTTCGCTCTCACTTCCACATCTCCCTGGGCGGAGGTCTTCCTTGGCGTCACGGACCGCATTCTTGCGAGCAACGTCATCTCCGTCGACGGCAACCCTGGGACTGCGACAATCACCTACGCGTCGGGCGACCTTGTAATCCATCTGAACCGCGTTGAAGACCAGATGTGGGCCCAGAGCCCCCAGCAGATTGGGATCACTGTTGATATTGCGTTGTCGCCTGGCGAGCTCGATGTGCCGCTTCGCGTGCGTGAGGACAAAGGGGCTTGGTTCTCCACGTCTCTCAGTGTCTTCCACCTCGATGGCGATCAATCTCAGCTGCTTCGCACAGTACGCCAAGTTGACGAGCACGGCAGCTTCTACCTGGACCTGACTTCTCTCGCCAGTCTGCCACCGTCCCGTGCAGAAGTCCGTCAGCTCGCGCCCCCGAAGATGCTGTGGGCGGTCTTCTACCCGTGGATCGGATGGGACCTAGATGCTGCTTGCACCGACACGCCTCTCCTGGGTTATGCTCTTGATGATCCGGATGTGCTTGCCGCCCACATCCAGCAGGCGCAAGAGGCCGGCATAGATGGCTTCCTCGTTTCGTGGCTCAATGATGCTGATCTGAACCGCCGGCTTTCGATGCTGCTCGACGCTGCGGAGGAGACGGGCTT
This sequence comes from uncultured Anaerolineaceae bacterium, assembly GCA_964420755.1. Lineage (GTDB taxonomy): Bacteria > Chloroflexota > Anaerolineae > Anaerolineales > E44-bin32 > DATEAV01. Next base: position 1,092 of record CAYQUY010000126.1, on the reverse strand, counting down.
CAAGATTGCCATCTACCTCGAGACCACGCCCGATCCTACCGACCGAACTCTGCGCCCGGCTCAGGTACAAGCATGGATCGCGTACGCTCTCCAGGCATTCGGCGATCACCCCGCCTACATGAGGTTGGATGGCAGGCCGCTCGTCTTCGTCTACAACTCGACTGCTGCACCTCGGACAACGTGGCAGACGATGTTTGATGCCCTGAACGCCAGGGGCCTTGCAGGCTTCTACTTCGCCATGAGTTACGACCCCAGCGACCTCGAGGCCTTCGATGGACTACATCAGTATGGGGTCTTCGGCGACCCTGACCTCGCTGCTACCTATCAATCAGTGGCACGGAGCGTCAGGTACTTCTCGCTCCTCTCCGACTCCCCGCGCCTCGGGGTCTGGGCGGCAACGGTCCACCCCGGCTTCGACGATTGCCCCTACAGCCCCGCTTCCCGTTACGTTGTCGACCGAGAGGACGGGGCGTACTACCGGAGCACGTTCCTCGCCGCCATTTCGGGTGACCCTGACTGGATCATCATCACATCGTGGAACGAGTTCGGCGAGAACACGCATATTGCCCCGAGCATCCGGTACGGCGACGAGTACCTCCGGATCACCGCTGAACTGGCGGATCAGTGGAGAAGCGGCCAATCGGACGACGAATAGCTTACGGCTGAGATGTCACCGCAGCGCCCTCGGCTTCGCCTCCCCCTTCGGGGACTCTGGGCCGGGAAGCGATGCGACGCCGCGAAACCGCCGGCGTCTCCGACCAGCTGAGCTCGACTGCGGAACGCGGGAGGGTGCCTCGCCTTCCGGGATGTGCGAGAATAGGCGTGCGGTTGGCCCGCTGGGCCGGTTCCAGCTCGGAGCGGAGAACAGCTGCCATCGTGGCGTCATCCGACGTCCCCGACGGTTTGGCGGCAATCGGATGCAAGCCGTTCCATCTGGGCCATCAGTCGCTGCGCCCAAGAATCGCTGGCGGCCGATCGGAGGGACTGATGCGGTTTAGGCGTCGCTTGCTCGACCGAGTGCGGCTGTTCAACAAGACAACGTTCAATCCCTTGATCCTCAGAGCCGCCGGAACAGCCCAGAGCCCTTTCTCC
>CAYQUY010000125.1:0-7435 GCA_964420755.1 uncultured Anaerolineaceae bacterium | reverse complement strand
CCGCCACGCCCGAGCCGCTGGCGGCGAGGGTGAATGGGGAACCGATCCGGCTGGTAGACTTCGAGGCGGAGGTCGTCCGGTTTGAGTCTGGACAGGTTGAATTGGGCATTGATCTTGCAACCCTGGGGGACTATCGGGGACAGGTGCTTCAGGCGCTGATCGGCCGCAAGTTGCTTGCGCAGGCGGCGCGAGCCGGCGGTGCAACCGCCGACGAGGAGGCGGTGACCCGCAAGATCGAGCAGCTCGTCACCGACCTTGGGTCGAGCGAAGCCCTGGACGCCTGGATGGTTAACAATGGATACTCGATGGAGGCCTTCCGGGCGGCCCTGGCGGAGGAGCTGCTGGCGGCCCAGATGGTGGCTCAGATCGCTGAGAGCATCCCGGAGTCGGTTGAGCAGGTACGGGCGCGGCATATCCTGCTCGCCACCCGGGAGGAGGCCGAAGCCGTCCGGGCGAGGCTGGCCGCCGGAGAGGACTTCGCTGAGTTGGCCCAGGCTCTATCGCTGGATCGGAGCACTCGCCCGGCGGGCGGCGATCTCGGCTGGTTCCCGCGGGGCTACCTGACCGTGCCGGAGGTAGAAGAAGCCGCCTTCAGCCTTCAGCCTGGGGAGATGGGCGAGGTCGTGGAGAGCGCTTTGGGCTTTCACCTAGTGCAAGTGACGGAACGCGGGATCCATGCCCTGACCCCCGATGCCCGCCAGCGGCTGCAAGAGCAGGCGGTCCAGGATTGGCTGAGCTCTGAGAGAGAAAGCGCCACGATCGAGATCTTCGTGTCCCCCTAGGTGCAGGATCAGGAGAGAGATCCGATGGATGAGACGTACGAGGCAAGACCCAAGCGCAATCTGGGCGGGCCGATTCCCAACATCCTGACTGCAATTGTGCTCCTTCTGACCCTGGTAGCAGGGAGCGTGTTGGGGGCCATGTTCCTCAATCCCTACCTCCCCTTCAACCCTTACCCGCCGCCCACGCTTCCCGCCACCCTGGCGTGGCCGACGCAGACCAACACGCCGGAGATCTACTTGCCGCCGACCTGGACCCCGACCGTGGGAGGGCCCACCGCGGGGCCGACTGAGACCGAGACACCGCTGCCTCCGACCGAGACTCCCACGGTCGCCCCCGGGACCTCCGAGACGCCCACCGGTGGCGGCTACGAGTTTGCGGCTTCAACCCCCCTCTATCGGCAGAACATCCAGAACCTCGAGGGCTGCAACTGGCTCGGTGTCGGCGGCCAGGTCTTTGACACGAATGGCGCTCCCATTTTGGGTCTGACCGTCCATCTTGAAGGTGACCTTAGCGGCGGGCAGCTCATCTCGACAGACGCGGTCACTGGAAGTGATGAGTTCTGGGGACCAGGCGGATACACGATCACGATCTACGACCGCCCGCTTGCCCTCGACCAGACCATCTGGATGCAGCTCATCGATACGGCGTCTGGCCTCCCCCTCTCAGACCGGTACTACCTGACGACATACGACGACTGCATGAAGAACTCCATCATGCTGAACTGGAACCAGCAGCCTTAGCCGTCAAGTCTGGGCCTGAAGAGAGACCTCCCGCAAGGAGCCACTTGCGGGAGGTCTATTTTGCTCAGCCTGTTCGCAGCACCTCTTGCAGGGTGGCCGTCACGCGGTCCACCTGCCCCTGGCGCATGACGCTTGAGAAGGGCAGCGCCAAGCTGCGGTCGCCAAGGTCTTCGGCCACTGGGTAATCCCCCCTTCGGTAGCCGAACCGCTCGACGAAGTAGGCCTGCAGGTGAATCGGGGAGAAGTAGGGTCGCGAGGGGATGCCCAGTTTGGAGAGGCGCCGGATGACCGCGTCGCGGTCAATCCCTTTCGCCAATCGGACGACGTACACAAACCAGGACATGCGCGTGGTGGCTGCGCATGGCGCCGGCGGCTCCACACCGGGAATCCCCGTCAAGCGTTCACGGTACCACGTGGCGACACGCTCCCGCTTGGCCAGCAGCTTTTCCAGCCGTGTCATCTGGATGCGTCCTAGGGCGGCGCTCATCTCGTCCAGCCGATAGTTGTAGCCCAGGTAGGTGTGCTCAAGCCACGAGTCGCCCGGCGCCCTGCCCTGGTTCGTCAGAGCGCGCACGAGCCTGGCCCAGTCGTCGCGGTCGGTGACGACCACACCGCCCTCACCCGTGGTCATTTGCTTGTTGGGGTAGAAGGCGAAGGCGGCGATGTCGCCCAGCGTTCCGGCGGCCCGGCCCTTATACGAAGATCCCAAGGATTCGCAGGAGTCCTCGATAATCGGCAGGCCATGCGCCTGCGCCGTTGCGGCGATGCGGTCGTAGTCCGCCGGCTGGCCAAACACATCCACCACCAGGATGCCTTTGAGGGGAGCCTCGGGCCGGGCGCCGAATCGGGGCAGCCAGCGGCGGGCTGCCTCGCCGCCCTGGCGGAGATCCGCGGCCGCCTGCGCCAGAAGCGCCGGGTCGAGGTTGCCCGTCTCCGGGTCCACGTCGGCGAAAACGGGGACGGCCCGTTCGTACAGCATGACGTTTGCGGAGGCCACGAAGGAGAAGGGCGTCGTCAGGACGAGATCGCCGTCAGCGATGGCGAGGGCTCGCAGGCAGAGGTGGAGACCGGCGGTGCCGCAGGCCACCGCCACAGCATGCCGAACCCCGACGTAGGCGCGCACCGCGGCCTCAAATCGCTCGGCCTCAGGTCCCATGCTGAGGCGAGGGGTTTGCAACACAGCGGCGACGGCACGGCGCTCCTCGGCCGTAAGGTCCGGCGAGGACATCGGGATTGGAGCTTGTGTTGGCTCTTTCTTGGCCAAGGTTGACTCCTTAGGGCCGGGTCGCTAGCGGGAGAGTCGGACGCCGAGGGCGAGGCGAGCCCTGACGCCGCAGAGGGGAGGCAGGACGCTGTCCGTCAAGGGCTGGCTCCGCCTCGCGGCCAGATCGAACCGGCGCGGACGACTGTCCCCGCCGGGACATCTTGCTTGATGACGGCGCTGTTGCCCACCCGACATCCGGCGCCGATGGTCACGCTGAGGTTCACCGTGACCCCCATGCCGATGAGCGTTCCTTCGCCGATGCGAACGGCACCCGCCAGCAGGGCTCCGGGGGCGATATTGGCGTAACCCTCGATGTGGCAATCATGGGAGACGACGGCTGCCGTGTTGATGATGGCCCCAAAGCCGATATCCGATTCGCTGCCCACGTAGGCATGGGGGAAGACCTGGACCCCCTCGGCCAGGCGGGCGCTGCTCTCGACGAATGCGGTTGGGTGAACCAACGTCGGGGAACCGAAACCTGCCTGCAGGAGGCGGCGGAAGACAGCGATCCGGCTCATGATATCGCCCACGCCGCCGACGGCGTTGACTGCCAGCCGCAAGCCGGCGCCGGCGAGGTGTCCGAGCAGCCCGCCCCCGCCCAGGACGCGCAGCCCCATAACCTCGGTTCCTGGCGCTAGGTTGTCATCCAGGATGCCGACCAGATCGAAGGTGCCCAGCGTGCGCATCAGGTCGATGAGGGACTTGCCATGGCCTCCCCCGCCATAGACGAGGATCGCTCGCGGGCTGAAAGGACCGGCGGGAGCCTCGGCGCCCTGCCGACCGGCGTTAGCGATTGCCTGACGAACCAGGCTCTCGGTGACGAGCGGGCCAGCCGGAAGAGAGGCCAGGGGGATGCCGGACTGTCGGGCAAGTTCGAGGGCAGGTGCAGTGATGCGGAGGCCGCCCGGCATGGAAGTGCCCTCGGGGGCGACGTAGTCAGCGGCCTCCTGTAGCGGCTGCCAGGTCGCGTCGTCGGCGAGCCAGCAGAACATCTCTCCGGCGCGCAGTCGGTCTCCCAACTTGGCTCTCAGGCCGATGACATGACCCTCCCGTTCCGCCGTCAGCTCGACCGATGATTTCGTCGTCTCAAGGAGGCAGAGCTCCTGCCCCCGACTGACCCACTGACCCTCGACGACATGGAGCGCGGCCAGCGTGGCTTCGGGCTCGTTGGGGTTCAAGAGGGGGATAACGACTTGGACCGGGTCGGGCATACGCTCACCTCGGCGGGCTCACTCGGACACCATTCTAGCCGAGATTGGCCAGTTGCAGTGCCGAGCGGACGATGGCCTCGGTGTTGGGGAGCATGGCCTGTTCGAGGGAAGCGGCGGCCGGCACTGGCTGGTCGGGCGCCGCCAATCGACGGGCCCGTAGACGGCCTCCCAGGGCTTCGCCAGTGGCGGCAACGACCTCGGCCCCCCAGCCCGATGCAAGCGTGCCCTCCTCGACGGTCAGGAGGCGTCGCGTACGGGCCGCGCTTTGGAGAACGGGCCCAGGCAAGAGCGGGCTGAGCCGAGTGTAGAGGACAAGCTCGGCAAACACCTCGTGTTCGTAAGCCAATTGCTGGATGGCCTGCCGCGCCAGTTCGGCCATGTAGCCATAGGCTGCCAAGCTGATGCTAGGGGCCGGGCCGCCAGCGACGGTCACGGTATAGGCCGGGTAGCGGCCATCGGATCGGTCAACCGAGAACTCACCGGGGGATTCCAACGGCTGGATCTGCAGAGGGTAAAGCAGTTTGTGCTCGATGAAGAGGATCGGGCCGTTATCTTCGACGACCGCGGCGCGAAGGAGCCCGCCGGGGTCGTCAAGGGCGCAGGCGGCAACCACCCCCAGGCCGGGGACGCCCAGGAAGAGCTTCTCCAGGCACTGGCTGTGCGTGGGGCCGTAGCCGCGGCCGCCGCCCATCGGCATCCGGATCACCAGTGGCACCCGGACTCTGCCCCCGCTTAGCCAGGACAGCTTGGCCGCGTGGTTGACGAGTTGATCGGCGGCCAGCGTGACGAAGTCGCCAAACATGATCTCGACCACCGGTCGCAGACCCCGAACCGCCATGCCCACACCCAGCCCAACGATGCCTGCTTCCGAGACGGGCGTGGTCACCACCCGGTCAGGGAACGCGGTGGATAGACCCCGCGCCACCTTGAAGGCGCCGCCATAGGGATCAAGCACGTCCTCGCCGACGAAGTAGACCTGCTCGCACTCGGCCATGCAGGCATGGAGTGAGGCATTGAGGGCCTCCAGGACGGTGGCCATCACGCCGTCTCCAGCGGCGGGCTGAGAGGGATGGGGTCGGCGGGACGATCGGCCTCGGCCTGGCGGAAGGCCTCCGCCACCTCGGCCTCCACTTGGGCCTCCAGCCTTGCCCGTTCGTCGGTAGGAATCCGAGCGCCGTGCAGGAGGATCGGGTCCCGTTGCCGGTAGCGGGCGACCTCGGCCGGATCGCGCGTGTCATCGCCCTTGGAGTGGGGGGCGAAGCGGTACGTGTGCAGGACCAGGGCCCGGGGTCCACCGCCCCCACGGAGGCTCTCGAATGCCGGCCCGGCAAGGGCGCGGACCTCGAGGACGTCGGTTGTGTCGCGCTCGTCGACCGGGATGCCGAATGCCTGGAAACGGCCAGGGATGCTGCCGGCAAGATTCCGGGAGACAGGCGTTGTTTGGGCGTAGCGGTTGTCTTCGACAACCAGCAGAAGGGGCAGATGCCACAGGGAGGCCATGTTGAGGCTCTCGTAGACGACGCCCTGTCCCAGGCTGCCGTCGCCCAGGAAGGCGATGACGACCTTGCCCGAGGCACGGGCCTTCTCGGCGAAGGCCATCCCCAAGGCAAGCGGAACCGTGCCGCCGAGGATGCCATTGGCGTAGAAGTCTCCCCAGTGCAGGTGCTGGCTGCCGCCGCGGCCGCCGCAGACGCCGCTGGCGCGGCCCATGAGCTCGGCGGCCAGCGAGTGCATCGATCCCCCGGCTGCGAGGAAGTGGCCGTGGCAGCGGTGATTGCTGGCAATCGCATCCCCGGGCTGGCGCCAGGCGAGCACGCCGACCGCATCCGCCTCCTGGCCGATATAGGTGTGTGTGGTCCCTCGGATCATGCCGCGGCCAAGGGCTTCGAGGGCGGTCTCCTCGAAGCGCCGAATGCGGAGCATCTGGCGATACAGGTCGCTTGTGTCTGGTGCCTGAGTCATGGCGAGAGCCGAAGACGCGCTCCCGGGAGAAAGCGCTATCGGGGAATGATACCACCAGCGGCACGGGGAGACCGGCCTGCGCCGGCCGCGTGCCCTTCATTGAATTGCGCTGGGAGGCACCCGGAATGGGTTCTGGTGCGCTCGGGCCTGCCGCATGTCTTGGAGATGCAGCTGGCGGCAAGGGAGCCTACCCGATGGAATCGCGGTAGGCTCCCGTCTCTCGACGCCGTGGAATGCGCGGAGGTCCTGTTGAGAGTGGTCCGCCGCCCTATGCCGGCGGCGGGAAGCGGTTGAGGAGTACCTCTGCCGGACCTACCTCAGGCGTTTGCCTTGGCGAACTGCTCGGTGACGATGCGCCAGGCCTCATGCGTGCCCGCGGGGGCCTTGGCTACGGCGAAATAGCGCATCTTGCCCTTCGCCTCTTTCGTCTGAATGCGCCAATCGGTCGACTTGAACTTGGTGCGGGATTTGACGTCATAGAACTCGAGTTCTGGCTTCACTGGTAACCTCCTGGGAAGTCTCGTGTCAGAGGCGGCCTGCGCTCCTCACTCATACTACCTGCCTTTGCTTTCCCCCGCAAGGGCCAGAATCGGCATAGACAGGGGTATACGACGCCATCCGGCCACCTATGGCGGGCGAAAGGGGCTACTTGCCCTCGTTTCCGAGGAATTCCTCCGCCGTTGCCTGACCAGGCTGGTTGATTCCCTCACGGCGGATCACTTTCCAGAACGTGATAGCAAGGATCTTGATGTCCAGCCCCAGTGACCAGTGATCGACGTACCAGACATCCAACCGGAATCGGTCCTCCCAGGCGAGGGCATTTCGGCCGTTGACCTGGGCCCAGCCGGTGATCCCGGGAAGGACCTCGTGGCGCCGGGCCTGCTCGGGGGTGTATCGCGCGAGATACTGCATCAACAGCGGCCGGGGGCCGACCCAACTCATCTCGCCGCGAAGCACGTTGATCAGGTTGGGGAGGTCATCCAGACTGAAGGAGCGGAGGAAGCGCCCGAGGGAGGTCAGGCGGTCGGCATCGGGGAGCAGATTCCCCTGTGGGTCGCGGGCATCGGTCATGGTGCGGAACTTGAGTAGGACAAAGGGCTTCCCGCCGCGGCCCGGCCGGATATGCCGGAAGAGCACCGGTCTGCCAAGGTCAACGAGCACCGCCAAAGCCAAGGCTCCCAGGAGGGGGCTTAATAGGATCAAGCCTGGGATCGTCAGGGTCAGGTCGAGGAGGCGTTTCGCCACGGGGACACCCGGTGGGAAGAGGGCGGCTCTCATCCTCGGCTTCCTTGAGAGGGGCTTCGGCGCGTGCGTGAGGCGGCCGTCTCGATCATAAGGCTCTCTAGCGACCGGGCCAGGTCCGCCCGATCGAAACCCTGCTTGACGATTGCCCGACCGGCAGCGCCCATCCTGCGGCCGAGGTCGGGATCCCGGGCCAGGCGTTCGACCGCGGCGGCCATCGCCTTGGGATTACC
>CAYQUY010000124.1:0-7505 GCA_964420755.1 uncultured Anaerolineaceae bacterium | reverse complement strand
GTTCAGGATCACCCCGGGGACGGCGAAGAGCAGGATCGTCGGCAGGTTCCGGCGCACGGCGTCGACGTTCAGGTGGAAGGCCGCCTCGAAGAGCAGGGGCGGAAGGAGAAGCGAGAGGATCAGCTGCGGCGCGAGCCGGATGTCGAGGCTCGAGCGTAAAGAAAGCGCCACGCCCACCAGGACCAGCGCCACGGTATACGGGATGCGGAATCGCCGGACCGCAATCGCGACCAGCGAAACAATGAGCATGAGTTCAAGAACGAGGGTTTCGACCTGGAACAGGTTGTCCATGCCGCACACCTGGAGCCCACCCGAGTTCCGGCCTACGCACGCCGGAGGCGCGAATCCCCCCGGACATCTGCCCACAGCCCGATAGGCTCATCCGGTCGCGCCCTTGGCCTGCCGCGCCTGCAACTCGGCGAAGAGCGCCTCATACTGCTCGGCGATGGTCGCCGGCGCAAACCGCCTGGCAATGGCCTCTGGCGGACGTAGGTACGATTCCCGGTGATCGAGGATCCGCAGGATCGCGCTGGCCAAAGCTTCCGGGTCGCGAGGCGGGACGATTTCCCCCATGCCGGTCATCATGACCGGCTGCCGGACACCCGGCAGCTCCGAGGCCACCACCGGCGTGCCACAGATCATCGACTCGATCTGCACCAGGCCGAAGCTCTCGGTGCTGTTCAGACTCGGCAGAACCGTCACGTCGCAAGTCTTGAAGAAGGCCGACATGCGGGCTGGCTCCAGCACGCCCAGGAACGTCCAGTGGTCCCGGAATCCCTCGAGGGCTGGCGCCAGACGCCGGGCATACTCCGCCTCCCCGAGCACATTCTCATGCTGACCCGCGAAGAGAACTTGCGCCTGCGGGTGCTGCTCGAGAATGCGGGACAGTGCCTTGGCCAGGTATTCAACGCCCTTCTCCGTTGCCAGCCTGGCCGCCAGGCCGATCACCGGGCCGCTGCCCCGGCGATACCGCGCCGCGAACTCGGCGGCCTCGCCCTCCGAGCAGGGCGCTACCTCGACTGGCGGCGGAATGACCCGCAGCTTGTGCGTGTAGCGAGACAAGAAGGGAGAGTGTATGGCGTAGTCCTCGGTGTAGGCCACAACCGTGTCGGCAAAACCCGCGGCCAGCCGGTTGGCGAGGTTGACAGCGGAGTTGGCGGCCACGTTGAAGATGCCCACAGGCAGCCGCACGTCGCAGTGATAGGTCAGGACGGTCGGCCTGCCCTGCCGCTTTCCTTTCAACCCGATCCCCGCGGCGTCGAACTGGGGCAGATGCAGGCTGAGCACATCGTGCTTGCGGACTTGCCGAGTCGCCTCCAGGCCGATCGTGGGCATGACGACGCCCTTGCTGATGCGCAGGAGCACCGGCATCCGCAGAATGGTGACCGCGTCCATCTGCTCATGGCGGGCCAACCTTCGGTCGTATTGCGAGGTGAGGACGGTGACCTGGTGACCGCGCGCCGCCCAGGCGCGCGCCAGCCGCTCGACATAGACCGTCAGCCCCGAGATGTGCGGTCGATAGTAGGTGAGAGCGACCAGGATCCTCATCGTTCGTTACGTGTACCCGGGCCAGCGTGTCAGGCCAGCCTCCGCGTCCGACTCGCGGGATGATTATAGCATCCGGCCTTCGGCCCCTCAGCCAACCTGCTCGACCAACCGCGCTTGCTCGCCCACAACCTCCAAACGCTGCCCGTCGGGGAAGATCACGGACGTTGGGCCGTCCGGAACCCGGCGGATCTCCAACCCCCTCCAGCGGACCGTCACCGGCCACGGGTACGGGTTGTGCCCCGCCAACCACACCTTGCGCGGGGAGATCAATCGGACGCCCAGCGTGCTCAGGAAGAGCGATAGGGGCGCCACCCCCGCCATGTGATCCCGCTCACCAAGGCCCTCGGCCTGGTCCGCGTTGTACGCCTCCCGGAAGGCACCATCCGCGTTCAGGCTATGGACCACCGCCTCCATCAGACGCCCGACAAGCTCTGCGACCGACTCGATGAAGCCATAGTCAACAAGGCCCTCGCCAAGCATCGTGTTCCAGAGCATCCACACGCCACCTGAGCCCTGCCGGTTGTCCGGGGCGTAGGCAGGATCCTGCGCCGAGCAGGCAGGGATGCCAAAGGGACGCCAGAAGCGGTCCGGATCCATCAGCGTCTCGTGCACCAGGCGCTCGGCCCCCTCCTGGGAAGGGATTCCGGCCCAAAGGGGCAGCAGGAGGCTCTGGTCCTGACGGGTGTAATCCGCCAGCAGGACCTCGGTCGAGAAAGCCTTGCTCAGCCCGCGAATCTCGACACGCGAGATCTCGGCGTAGGCCTTGTCACTCGTGGCCGTTCCGCGATCCCAGAACCACTGGAAGTCTCGCTCGGTCAAGCGCTCGAGGCGGCTCCGACCTTGAGGACCGCGGCCCTGGATGTGCACCTGAACGGCATGTGACTGACCCTCCGCACCTTTCGACCGGACCAGCACCCGCACCGGAGGGTCAAACCGCCGCCCGACATCCAGCACAAACTGGCCCTCGCCCTTGCCCAGGACCTCGCCCGCCGGGGACTGGTGAGCATCGCGATCGACGTGGCGGTAGCAGGCGCTCTCGTCCGACCAGGATGCCTCGACGGCCTGGCGCAAGCGGTCACTCCAGCCCGCCAGCCTGGCGGCCTCCTCGGGCTTGCCCAGCAGTCGAGCTGCCTCGATGAGCGACTGGCACTCGCGGTAGAGATAGGAGGCCAGGTCGGGCGTCTCCGCCTTGGTGATATCCAGACCCTGGCCCCAGGCCTGCCAGCGAACAAAAGTGGGCCAGTCATCGAAGCCGGCGTGGATCGTGTGATCCCACTCGGGATGGCCGTCCTGGTCTCGATCGTGCGCCGGGGAGAACCAGGCCTGCGCGAACTCCATCAGGCGTGGAAAGCACTCCTCCAGGAAGGGTCGGTCGTCAGTCCCCTGATAGATTCTCCAGGCGAGCGTGCCCAGAAGGGGTGGACACAGCCTCCCACTTCGCTGTCCACCCAAACCCGGCTTGCTGTCGAGGGAACCGTCCGCCTGCTGGGTCGCCAGGAAGTTGCGGATCACGCCCTTGGCCAGCTCAGGCGCGGCGGGAAGGATCTGGGGCAGGTTCAGGTAAGCGTGGAACGCTGTCTGCCCGTCCCAGTGCAGGGAATAGTCTCTTCCGTCACCCCTCTCCGAGTATCCTTTGTCCGGCATGCGGCTCAGGATGAAGGAGGCGTGGGGGAGATGACGGGTTGGTCCGACGTAGCTGCCGAGGGCGACTTTCTGGCTCAGGTGGAACGCCAGGTCCCACTGAGGGCTGCCGGTCTCGACCTCGACCAGCGAGGCGTTGACCATCTCCAGCTTCGCGATCTCCCCATCCCAGACCTTGGCGACCATGGAGCGAGCGGCAGCGAAGGAGGCCTGCTCATCGCCCAGGGCCGCGTGGGACCACAGGACGGCCTTGCTGGACCCCGGTTCGAGGTCGAAGGTGACGGCCAACCCCGGGAATGGCGCTTGCTGCACCCCTGCCCCACCCGCCATGAATACCACGGGAACCAGATCGCCTGTCTGGCCCCTGAGGACCGTCACCCCGTCATAAGTCCCTGCACTCATCACCTTGGGGTTATCCCCTGGACGCAAAACCCCGTACACCACCAGGCGAAAAGCATGGAGCGAGGGGCTCTGGCTATTCACCAGGTATCGCCCGGCAAGCCTTTGGGAATCCGGCACCCAGAACTCGGCCCCGACCTCTATGTCCTCAAAGGGGTGGAATCGGAGCCGGAGGTAGCTGGGGTAGATGGCGCACACCTCCGGCGGGGTGGCGAAGGCCTCAGGATCGGCAACATACCGCTCATCCAGGGCAAACCCGGAGAAGATGCGCATGCTCCGGGCGCGCAACCCGTAGCTCGTCCATAGGCTCAGCGCCGGAGGATCCCCTCCCCCGAGGGCAAGCTCCCAGATCTGGTCATTGACGTAGTCGGGAACGCACTGGCGGCCGTCCGCCGCAAGCCGGTATGAGCGGATGTCCTTCGCAGTCAGCGACCAGGTTCGCATGCCCAGATTGTATGGATATGGCAGGGAAAGGTCAAAGAGGTGTGGCAAGCTGAGGCGGTGGACGCAAAGACAGACCCCCGAGGCATTCTTCTTGCAGCCAGCGGTCCCGGAAGTGGCCGTCGGGAAGCTCTACCATTCCAATGATGGTCGTCGCCTCAAGATCGGCATGGAGCGTCCACTTCCAGGGCGGCAAACGAAGGGAAGCCGCGCCGGCGAACCATGTCGGGGCCCTTTTCCGGCTGGCTGTTCTTCGCCCAGAGAGCGTCTTTCCACGCCTCGCCGGGCCCCCGAGCGCGGCTGAACGGGCATGCTATAATGCCGAAGATGCCTTCCGAACCCAGCGACGAGACTCCGCGCGACACGTCTGGCGGCGCTTCCGAAGCCGATGACCTGGTTGGCCGCTTCCGCCGCATGCTGGCGTCGCCCCCTTCCAAGGGGCCCAGAAAGCCTTCGCCTCGACGCCCGGCGCCCCCTCCCGAGCCTGAAAAGCCGCCCTCCGACGAACATGAAGCCCCCACGGTCCCATTTGCGGAGGAGGATTCGGCTTTCCCCGTGCTGCCGTCCGGCTTGGATGTGGCCGGCAGCTATGGCCCCACTCCTCCCTCCTCGGGCCCACGTTGGACTCCTCCCCCGCCCCTGGCGGAGGACACAGGAGGCCTGCCGCGGCGGGTGCCGGAGCGCGACCCGGGCGCCACATGGGTCGCCCCGACGGCCTACACTCCGCCGGCCGGCGCCACGCCGCCTCACGGCGTCAAGGCGAAGCGAGCCCGTCGTTCGTCCGGCAGCTGTGGCTGCTTGGTGCGGACGGCGGTCACTGGCCTGTTCATCTTCGTCGTCCTCCTGATCGCCGTGGCCTCCTTCGCCATCTACGAGTACTACGCGGTCGCCCGCACACTGCCGCCCGTCGAGGACTTGCAGGCACACGCTTCCCAATTCGAGACGACGCGAATCCTCGACCGCGAGGGGAACGTCCTGTACGAGATCCTCGACCCGCAGGCGGGCCGCCGGACGTACGTCTCGCTCAGTGAGATCTCGCCTTACATGGTCGCGGCTACCGTCGCCACCGAGGATTCCCAGTTCTACAGCCACCCCGGCTTCGACGTCTGGGCCATCGCCCGGGCCTTCTTGCAGAACTACCAGCAGGGCACGACGGTCTCCGGCGCCTCAACCATCACCCAGCAGATTGCCCGCAATTTCCTGCTGAGCCCCGAAGAGCGCTCTCAGCGCACGATGATCCGCAAGATCCGGGAGGCTCTGCTGGCCGCCGAAATCACCCGCCGCTACACCAAGGACCAGATTCTCGAGCTCTACCTGAACGAGGTGTACTACGGCAATCTCGCCTACGGCGTTGGGGCAGCGGCCGAGACGTATTTCGACACGACCGCCGACCGACTGACCCTGAGCCAGGCGTCATTCCTGGCGGGCTTGGTGCAGGCGCCTTCTGTCTATGACATCTACTCCAACCGCGACGTCACCCTGGCCCGCCAGCGGCAGGTGCTCACCCTGATGGTGACGGCCAGCTCGGAGCAGGGCTGCATCTACGTCAGCAACTCGCAGCACCCGATCTGTGTCAGCGCCGAAGAGGCGGCCGCGGCGGCGGTGGAGATCGAAAACTACACCTTTGCCCCTCCGGCCGTGCCAATGCGTTTCCCGCATTGGGTCAACTACATCCGGGCGGAACTGGAGAGCATGTACGACCCCCAGGTCATCTACCGCTCCGGCTTCACCGTCTACACAACCCTGGATCCCCAGCTGCAGCAAATGGCCGAGGATATCGTCCGGACCCAGGTTCAATCCCTGGCCGACCGACATGTGACGACTGGGGCGCTGGTTGCCATCCAACCCAGCACCGGCGAAATCCTGGCGATGGTGGGGTCGGCCGACTACATGGACGAGGCCAACGGAGGCCAGATTAACATGGCCATCCGACCGCGCCAGCCCGGTTCGTCGTTCAAGCCCATCACCTACACGGCCGCCTTCGAGCTTGGCTGGACTCCGGCGACGCTGATCTGGGACGTGCCTTCGGAGTTCCCTCCCTCGGGCGATCCAAATGACACTCGCCCGCCTTACGAGCCAGTGAACTACGATGGACGGTTCCACGGGCCCGTAACCGTGCGGACGGCCCTGGCGAACTCCTATAACGTCCCCGCCGTGAAGACGCTCAACTTCGTCGGGATCTACGACGACCCGAATACCCCGCGACAGGAAGGGGTGATCGCCTTGGCCCAACGACTGGGGATCACCACCCTTACGCGTCAGGACTATGGCCTGGCACTCACCCTTGGCGGTGGAGAGGTGACGCCGCTCGAAATGACAGGCGCCTTCGCCGTGTTCGCCAACGGCGGTGTCCGGGTCCCGCCCGTCGCGATCACTCGCATTGTGGACGTGAGCGGCAATGTGGTGTACGAGTACGAGCCGCCCGCCGGCGAACAGGTGATTCGAGCGGAGCACGCCTTCCTGATCACCTCGATCCTGGCCGATACGGTGGCCCGTATCCCGGCCTTTGGCGCAGACTCGGTCCTCAACCTGCCCTTCCCCGCCGCCGCCAAGACGGGCACCACTAACGACTTCCGCGACAACTGGACGCTGGGTTACACCCCCGACCTGGCGGTCGGGGTCTGGGTTGGCAATGCCGACTACACACCGATGCAGAACACGACCGGGATGACCGGCGCGGCGCCGATCTGGAGCCAGTTCATGCAGGCGGCCATCCCCTACCTCACCGGCGGCCATCCAACGCCTTTCCCCCGCCCGGCTGGCATCGTCGAGCGCGTGATCTGCGCGGTGTCGGGCGCCGAGCCCTCGCAGTGGTGCCCCACACAGCGTTCGGAATTCTTCGCCGCCGACCAACTACCCTTGCCGAGCAGCCAGGACCTCTGGCGGCAGGTCTGGGTGGACGCCTGGTCCCTGGAGCTGGCCTCCCCAGAGTGCCAGGACTTCCCCGAGGAGAAGCTTGGCCTGTACGTCCCCGATCCCTGGGGACGGCGCTGGCTTCAAGAGGATCCCGCCGGCCGCGAGTGGGCCGAGCGCATGGGATTCCCGCAAGACCACCTGTTCTTCGTCCCCGACACAAGCTGCTCAGCCAGCAGTGGCCGGCCAATCCTGGGCTTCACCGCGCCCAGCGAAGGTTCCACCATCACCACCGGCCCCCTCGAGATCTACGGCCGGGCCGACGCGACCAGCCATTTCAAGGAGTGGAGGCTCGAGTACGGAGAGGGGCCTGATCCCGGCGAGTGGAACGAGCTGGCCGAAAGCACCTCGCCGCATCCAGACCCCACCATCCTCTATTGGTGGGACTTGTCGGGGCTAGGCAACGGCATGCTCACCCTCCGACTGCAGGTGTTCAGCGATCAGGGGGGAGTGGTCGAGACCCGGCTCCGCATCAACCTCGGCCAGCCGACAGTGACCCCGACGCCGACCCCCACATACACGGCCACCCACCCTCCGATCCCCACGCCGACGGAGACCACGTA
>CAYQUY010000123.1:0-7535 GCA_964420755.1 uncultured Anaerolineaceae bacterium | reverse complement strand
TGAAATCCAGCCCACGTTTCATGTGCTCGAGCACCGAGCCAGATTCCAGGGGCCGGATGCTGCACATCACCGTCCACAACCCGCACAAGGTCTGCTCAGGCGTTGTCGAAATGAGGGTTGATGGCGATATTCTCCCGGGAAACCTGATCCCGCCAGACATGCCCGGCGCGGAACACCATGTCGAGGCATGGCTAGGACTCCAGTAGGTTGGTGAGATGGATGAGACGTTGCTCGAGATTCGCAGCTACCACGGCGAGGGATACAGGCCGCTCATAGACTTCGGGGGATGGCGTGTGGCCATCCTCCGCTACCTGGATGGCCTGCAGCCCGACCGAATCGACTCCATGGAACGTCACATCATGACCGATGAGGTCTTCGTGCTGCTGTGTGGAAAGGGCGTGCTGATGATTGGCGGAAACGGTGGACAGGTGGATAGAATCCGTCCGCAGGTCATGGAACCCGGGGAGATCTATAACGTGAAACGCAACGCCTGGCATACGATCCTGCTCAGCCGCGATGCCTCGGTGCTTCTGGTGGAGAACAACGACACGGGTGATCTCAACACCGAGCACATCAGTCTCTCGCCGGAACATCGATCTGCGATCCGTGAGACAGCGCAACGCGAGCAGTTTGCCTGAAGTCCCACACACCCTCTGCTGGCCCGCCCCCCGCGCGATTGCGACGATCCACGCAGGTCTTCTCGCCATCCTCGGGGAGGCATTCCGGGGCGCCCTTGAGCAATCCGGCCGAGGACCCACCGGGCGATGTCCCATCCGAATCCGAAGGATGAACCACTCTTGACAGAAGAGACACTCCACCAGTCTGATTTCGGACAGCAGCTGAGAAAGGAACTGACAGGGAATATTCTTCCCTTCTGGATGGCCCACGTCGTCGACAAGGTCAATGGCGGCTTCTACGGAGCCGTGACCAACGACTTACAAGTTCACAACGAGGTGCCTCGGTCCGCGGTCTTGTGCGCCCGCATTCTTTGGACCTACGCTGCGGCCTACCGGAGACTCGGCGAGGAGCAGTATCTCCGGATGGCACGGTGGGCGTATGAATACCTCAAGAGCGTCTTCTGGGACGCAGAGTATGGCGGCGTTTACTGGCAAGCGGACCACAAAGGGATCCCGGTTTCTGACCGCAAACATCACTATGCCCAGGCATTCGCGATCTACGGTCTGGCCGAATACTATCTCGCCACACGAGAGCCCCAGAGCCTGGTGCTGGCCCAGACAGTATTCCGCTTGCTGGAAAGTCACGCCTACGAATCGGTCCATCAAGGCTACATCGAGGCCAGTAGCCGCAATTGGGAAGCACTGACGGACATGCGCCTGAGCGACAGGGAGCCCAATCGCCGCAAGTCCATGAACACGATGCTGCACATCCTGGAGGCGTACAGCAATCTGCTGCGCGCGTGGGACGATGCAGGTCTCATGGCTCAGCACAGAGCCTTGCTCGAAGCCTTCCTGCAACACATCATTGACCACCATACTGGCCACTTCAAGCTCTACTTCGACGACCGGTGGCATTCGCTCTCAGAGAACGTCTCCTTTGGGCACGATATCGAAGGCAGTTGGCTATTGGCAGAGGCTGCCGAGCTACAACGGGACGCGGCACTACTCGACCAGGTCCGTGATTCCGCGACGGGTCTGGCAACAGCCGTGCTGCGGCAGGGAACAGACAACGATGGCAGTCTCTTCTATGAAGCTGGGCCACAGGGATTGGTGGATGATGGCAAGGCATGGTGGGTGCAGGCCGAGGCGATGGTTGGCTTCTACAATGCGTATCAACTGACAGGTCAGGTGCGCTTCGCGGAGGCCGCCTCTCGATGCTGGAGATACATACAAGCCAAGGTGGTGGATCGGACGCACGGGGATTGGTTCAAACGACTGCATCGAGATGGCACACCAGACAATGCCACCTACAAAGCCGGCCCCTGGGAGTGTCCGTATCATCACGGTCGGGCCTGCATCGAAATGCTCGCGCGCCTGGGCGACTAGCCGCCCGGTCAGCATTTGAGAGTGGCATCTGGGACAAACTGCAAGTCAAGGATCGCGTCCAGCCGACTCAGCACTTGACCGTCTGGGCAGTGTCTGGTCCAAGCTCACCTCGGACGGCGGAGACCTGTGGCTCGAAGGAGAGAGGGTTCCTGGCGAGGGGCTTGAGTGCGAATGGGATCCGGCTCGCAGAGAGGCGGATCGTGGATCCTACGTGCGCCCCCGCTTGCCGCCAGCCCTTAGCAGCCAGAACGCGGCGACCATCCCGAGTAATCCAATCCCGTCAAAGAGGATGAACCTCAGGCCAGTGGCCTGCAGGGCGGCGTCCCCGGCGGGCAGCGCCAGCCAGATCCAGATCTCCCCGGCGAGACCGATAACCTGTTGTACCAGAACGATGGCGAACATCGCCTGATTCTTGTCCGGCCGGAGGATCACCAGAGGGTAGGTGGCATTCCACATCAGGAAGAGGACGCCCAGGGCCCGCACCAGGACAAGCCCTGGCACGCCTCCAACCTCAAAGCCCGCCGCAAAGCGGTCCGGCCATGCCAGGAAGGATAGCCCGCAGCCGACATTCATCAGGAACACGGCTCCTACAACGAGCCGCGCCACCCAGACCCCGATGAGGCTGTGTGTCGGCCCTCGCTCGTCATCCATCAGGTGATCTTCCTGCGACGTCCCCGATGGCCCCTCGCCTCACAGGAGCGATCTTGACGTCTGTGGGAATTGCCAGGTAGGGTTGATCACTCGCCGCCAAGAGCGCCATGGCCGCGCCGGTCCTCCCGGCCCTACACGACGCCTCCACTCGAGGGCGCATGGACGCGGATCGCGGCCTCCCCGACGGCTGGACACTTATACTCACAAATACCACACCCGATGCACCGGTCGCGCAGCACCCTCGGCCTCTTGACCGACACCGTCTCACCTAAAGCATCGGGGCCCTCGTATTGCTCGAGGACGATGGCTTTCTCCGGGATCGGGCACATCTCCTCACACACAATGCAGTCGCGGAAGTCGGCCCAGGGGATGCAGCGGTTCTGGTCAATGGATGCCTTCCCGATGACCTGCTGCCTCTTTTCCTCCAGCGTCAGAGGCGGAATCGCCTGCACCGGGCAAGCCCAGCCGCAGGCGTTGCAGGCGTAGTCGCAGTAGCCCAACCGGGGCACGAGCACGGGGGTCCACAGTCCTTCCAGACCGGCCTCGGCAAGCGACGGCTGAATGGCCGCGGTGGGAACAGGCACGGATGCATTCGCCGCAACGGACGCATTTCGCCAGCAGATCGTTCTCTGCCGCCCCGGGTGGCCGGATGAGGTTTGGGCTCCCCCGCCTCGCCGCCTGATCGGCGCGCAGCAGGGCCACGCCGGCAACGGTCGCCCCGAGGACGGCGAGCACTTGCCTCCGGCCGGGGTCGTACGCTTGCCACTGAGGCGTTCGCAAGCGCAGCCGGAATCGGACGTCTGCTCTCGGACAGACCTCGAGGCAGTCCATACACATCGTGCACTCACCCGCATCGCTGGCATACCCCTTCGATGGCTGGATCGTCCCGGTGGGGCAAACCCGCGCACATAGATCACACTGCTTGCACGCCGTCCCCACCTCCCGCTGCACGAGCGCCGGCTTGCTCAGCACGCCCAGCAGGCCGCCGAGGGGACACAGGTAGCGGCACCAGAACCGCTCCGCCATGAGGTTGAGCAGGACGATGCAAACGAGCACGCCTGCCAGCGGCAGGGCCCAGCGATAGAAGACCGGCTCGGCGGGGAACAACGCCGGCCGCAGGGCCTCATCCAGCGCCTCGACCGCCGACCTCATCGGCCGAAGCCGGTACAACGTCGCCTCGACCATAGTCAGCAGCCGCTCCGACCCAGGCCAGATGCTGGTTGACAGCGTACGCAGGAGCAGCGTCAAGGGGTCAAAGACCAGGAGGCTTAGGTTGGCGAGGGCAGCCCCGCCCAGAACGGCGATCATCATGCCGTACTTGCCCGAGCGCCACCCCTCTGCGGGAGGCTGCCGCTGACCACGCCAGCGGCGCAGTGAGAGAAGGTCAAGCAACGTCCCCAGCGGACACAACCAACCGCACCAGGCACGCCCGAAGACAAGCGTCAGTCCGATCGTGACCAAAGCGACCGCTGAACCGGCGAGGATCGTCCGGCTGGCGATGGCGTGGGCGAGCATCGCCAGCGGATCCAGCCGGATGGGGAGATTCGCCACAGAAGTCGGCCAACCGCTGTTGCGGGCTCCGACGAACAGCACGAGGAACGCCAGGAACGCGGCGTACTGGACCAGCCGACGGGCGGTACCCCACGGACCGACCTTCCGTCGCCTGGCACGCTTGATCTCAGACGTCAAGAGTGACTTCCTCGATCCGGAGGTTCTCCAGATCGCTACGCCCCAAGCCCCTGGCCGCGCCAGCGCGAACGTAGCTCAGCGAGCCGGGGTCGACCTCAAACAGGGTCCTTGCCGCATAGGAATCTGCGGCCACGATGTCTGTGCTGGCGATGATCGTGTCTCGCTGCTGCACATCGGCCAAGCGCCCTCCCGACGGGCCGTTGGCCATCAGGATTCGAACGGCATCAACGACCGTCAGCTCTGGCCGGATCAGGCTGGTCAGGTCGGCCAGGCGTTGCCCCAGATCTAGGTGGATTGCCGGCCGGTCCGCGATCACGCCCATCAGGTTCTTCATCCCCAGCGTTAGCCTCGCCAAGCTGTGGTGCTTGCCAATGGGGACGTTGATCACGACGTCGGCGTTGAGCACGTCGTCATAGACCTCGCACCGGTACAGGCTTTGCGCCCCCGGGATCTCCACCGCCACATACTTGTACCCCGACATGATCTCCATCTCGCCACCTGCCGCCAGCACCTGCTCCTGGATTCCGCTTCGGACGTAGGCCTCCTCGGCGGTCCCGCCGAAGGGATAGTCCATGACCCGGACTCTCCCGGCGCCCACCTCCCAGCAGAGCTCGACCAGCGCGGCAACCACCCAGGGGTTCGTCGTCGCCGCATACTCGTAGGTGTGGTAGGCCACGCAGATATTGGGTTTGATGATGACGTCTTCGCCGCTGGCCACAAAGCGGCCGATCCCGCCCAGGGCGGCGATCGCATTGCGAACGAGGTCTCGCGGCTGACCACCCCGCACCGCCACGAGATCGGGAAGTTCCTCTAGGGTCGGCGAGGCCGTTTCGGTTGGCTCCGGCGTCGCGACTGCAGCTTCCGTCGGTCGCGATGGCGGACTCGCTGTCTCTGATGGACCTGCGCGCGAAGGCAGAAGCGGCTCGGTGGACACAAGGCTTTCCTGCCGGGCGCAAGAGCCCAGCAGACTCCCGACTGTCAGTGCTCCCATCCCCGTCGCCATGCAGCGGAGGAACTCCCTGCGTGTCATCCTCTTCATCTTCGCACCCTCTTCATCCTGCCGTATTCTCACCTCAGCATTCGAACCCCGCATCCGTCCTGTCAGGAAATCGGCCAGTCGGATTCTTGCGGCCGAACCCTCCGTAGACCGTGCCACCAGCCAGCATGCGGTCTTCCGGGGCCTCGCCCCGCAGAGTATACCGCAGGCATTGCAGCGGCCGATCCTATCGCCTGTTGTCCGGACGTCCGCGCGCTTGTCTCCCTGAAAGCGCCTGCTCGCATCTCGGGCTACGGAGTCCTGTACAATCATGGCCGCTGGGCGCGTTGATTGACCGCGCTTTGTCGGCCCAACGGAGGCCTATGCCCGATTTCACAGACGCTCTCCTACCCAAACTGACCGCGAGCCGACTTCCCGGCCTCGATCTTGGCGACCAGGCCGTGCACCCGGCCTACGACGGCCTGTCGATTCTGAACTTGCCCTCCAGCCTGTGCCGGTGGTTCCGCTCGGCCGAGCTTCCCCACCCTGCGCTCGCCGTCCCTGGCCTGGACGACCTGGCCTCTGACGCCCGGCAGATCCTCATCGTCCTCATCGACGCCGTCTCGTTCGACCGCTTCGTCCGCTGGATTGCCGATCTCCCCGTGGTTGCCGCGGCCTTGGGTCAACACCATCTTCTGATGCCCCTGACCTCCGTCGTCCCCTCGACCACGGTGTCTGCCCTCACGACCCTGTGGACGGGGCGCAGCCCGGCCGAGCACGGTCAAGTCGGTTACGAGCTCCTTCTGAAGGAATTCGGCCTGGTCGCCAACATGCTTGTTCACTCGCCCGCCGCCCTGGACCGTCAGGCTGGACTGCTGCTGCAGGCCGGGTTTGAACCGACCTCGGCCCTGCCAGTTCCCACCCTGGGCACGCATCTTCACCGGGCCGGCGTGGAGGTCCAGGCTCTGCTTCCACACTCGATACGAGGCTCAGGCCTTACCCGCATGCACCTGAACGACGTGGCCATCCACAGCTACGCGACGCCCGCCGATCTCTGGGTCACCCTTCGGGGTCTGGCTGAACGCCCTCTCGACCACCCTCGCCTGCTCTGGGCCTACTACGGGGAGGTCGATGCCCTGTCCCATCGCCATGGTCCCGATTCGGAGCAAGCCCACGCGGAGTTCGATGCCCTCATGCAGGGTCTTGTCAGCAGTTTCATCAACCGCCTATCGGGCCAGGTCCGCAGCCGAAGCCTGCTGATACTCCTCTCCGATCACGGTCAGATCGCCACCCGCAAGGATCCCCACTTCGAGGTACGCCATCACCCCCGGCTGGTTCGCTGGCTCCATCTTCTGCCGACCGGGGAAAACCGTCTGGCCTACTTGTATCACCTCCCGGGTCGTAGCCAGGAGGTGGCCGGGTATTTCGAGGAGACATGGCCCGGGTCATTTCGACTGCTCGCCTCAGAACATGCCCTTCAATCGGGCCTCTTTGGCCCGGGTAAGCCGGCCGAGGCCACTTCTGACCGAATCGGGGATGTCATCGCCGTCAGCCAGGGTAATGCCTACCTGTGGTGGGCGGCGAAGGAGAACGTCCTCCTGGGCCGGCACGGCGGCCTCTCGCGCGAGGAGATGCTCGTCCCCCTCCTGGTGACCCGCTTGGGTTGACCCACAACACCTCCGGCTTGTTGACCCAGCCCAGCGTCTTGACCCGCTCCGCGAGCTGCCAGCCCGGCGCCTGCCTCCGGATTCCCGGCCTCTGTCTTCGGGATGACAGCCAGGCCTCGACGGTCAAGGGCGAGCCTCATATTACGCGAACGAAGAGGGCAGCGCGTGGTGCGAGGCGGCGGACCCGGGCGGGAGGTCCATCAAATCGGCAAGAAAGGAGGACGGCAGAGCTAGCTCGGTTCCCGCTCCAGCAGGATGGTCACGGGACCGTCGTTCTCGATCTCGACCAACATGTGAGCGCCGAACTCGCCCGTTTGGGTTGGCACCCCGCGGGCCGCCAACTGCTCGGCGAAACGGCGCACTAGGGGTTGGGCGACTTCGGGTGGGGCGGCATCGATGAAGCTCGGCCGCCGGCCTTTGCGCGAATCGGCATAGAGGGTGAACTGGGAGACAAGCAGGGCGGCCCCGCCTACGTCCTGAATCGACAGGTTGGTCTTCCCCTCGTCATCCTCAAAGATGCGCAGCCCGGCGCACTTCTCCGCCAGCCAA
>CAYQUY010000122.1:0-7552 GCA_964420755.1 uncultured Anaerolineaceae bacterium | reverse complement strand
CACTTGGAGCCATGGTCAAGGAGATCAACTCGACCGGCCGGCTCAAACTCACCCAGATTGGGGCCTTCGCCTGGAACACCATCGAGGGCGAGGGCTGCACGGTGTTCACCGCCTCGGGCAAGACCATCCGCGGCGCAGTCCTCCTGACCAAAGCGTCGAGCCACGTGCACGGAGACGAGGTCGCCAAGCTCGAACGCGACGCCGATACGATGGAGGTCCGCCTGGATGAGTGGACGGCGTCGGCGGAGATGACCCGAGACCTGGGCATCGGCGTGGGTGACTTCATCGCCTTCGACCCGCGGGTCGAGGTCAGCCCAAGCGGCTTCGTGCGCTCACGGCATCTGGACGACAAGGCCGGCGTCACTTGCCTCCTGGCAGCGATTCGGGCAATGGGCGAGGCGGGCCTCAAGCCCGCCCAGCGGACGACCCTCCACTTCAGTAACTACGAGGAGGTTGGCCACGGCGCGGCCGCCGGCCTCCCACCCGACCTGGCCGAGCTGGTCGCGGTGGACATGGCCGCCGTCGGCGAGGGTCAGGCCTCAGACGAGTTCCACGCCACACTCTGCGTCAAGGACTCGCACGGCCCGTACCATGCGGACCTCTGCCGCCGCTTGAGAGAGTTGGCTGAGGCCGCCGGGATCCCCTACAAGGTGGATATCTACCCCCATTACGGCTCAGACAGCGAAGCCTACTGGCGCGCCGGCGGCGCGGGGCGCATCGCCCTGATCGGCCCGGGCGTGGATGCCTCCCACAACTACGAGCGCACCCACCTCGATGCGTTGGTTGCCACGGCACAGTGGGTCGTTGAGTACCTGCGGACGCCTTAGGTTTGATCCTGTCACTACCCCTCCGAGGTGCAACAAGGAGAAGGGGCGCAGCCGAAAGAGCTGAGGGCCGCCGCTACGGTCCAGTCGAGGACAAGTAGCAGGTGATGGCCTCGGCGATCCGGCCAGCGACCTCGGCCGGCATGCCCTCTCGGGCGTGGGGCAAGAAACGCAGATCCACCGGATCGTTAACGTAGTCAACGACGATGAAGCGCCCGTCGGCGACGAGGGCAATCTCGCTCGAGAACAGCCCCAGCCGCGAGATTCGGGCAGCCACCCGTGGAATGTCCCACAGCGGATCGAGTCTCCACTGCTGGCGCTCCGCGGGGCTGACGGCAGGCCCAAACAACCTCGTGCGGTCATCCCACCAGCATGGCATCGCCTGGCCGCAGGCGAACAAGACGCGGAACCAGGCCCGGCGTCCTGCCAGCACTGTCGGCTCGACGAACTGCTGCAGGATCAGATTCTCTTCGGGAAGCTTCCTCCTCGCCGCTAGAACATCGTCCCACGTCAGCGCGTCCATGACCACACCCCAGCCCCCTCCGCCCAGGTCCGGCTTGATGGAGAACGGGACGCCCAGCTGGGCCAGGTTGGCCGGGGGCTCGAGGAAAGGCTGGCGCGCGTAGGCAGGAATGGCGATGGTGTACGGGGTATGGATCCCGGCGGCGATGAACTCCCAGTGCAGGTTGGTCTTGTGCCAGACCTGCCGCCGGCGCTCGCCGGGGTTGATGTGAAGCGGGATGCTGCGTTGAGCCCAGTCGTCAAGGGGACGGAAGGCAGGCGAGGTATCCGAGGCGCGGTCGAGGTAGGCGCGGCCGGATAGCTGCCCTGAATCCAGAGCCGCCAGCGCTGAGGGCAGACTTTCCGGCGAGATGGCCACCAGGCTCTGGCCGCAGGCCTGCATGGTCTTCCTGAGGAGGGAGACGAAGGGCTCGTCGTAGGGCCAGTCATAGGCCAAGAGCAGGTCAGGCGGCCGGCGCGTTGGCGCCTCGCGGGAATCGGTCACGGCCCCAGTATACAAGACCCGCCGGACTCCGCTCCGGGCCAGAGCGTGATATAAACCGCGAAACGGAGGAGACCATGGATGAGCTGGAGCGCTTCCGTCGGGAAAAGGATGAGTTTCTTCGAATCAACCCCCAAACTCCGCTGACGCCGGAGCAGCGCCAGGCCTTCACCGGCCTGCGTTACTTCCCGCGCGAACCCGATCTGGATCTGGTCGTGGAAGTCGAGGAATTCCCCGAGCACCAGTCCGTCGAGATTCAGACCAGCACCGGCGATGTCCGAAGCTACGAGCGGTTTGGCCGGTTCCACTTCACGGTGGAGGGTCAGGAGGTCGGGCTGACAATCTATCGCAGTGAGGACGGTTACTTCCTGCCCTTCGTCGACTCGCTGGCGGGGAAGGAGACTTACGGCGCCGGTCGCTATCTCGAGCCCGTGGAACTGCCCGATGGCCGGTTCGCGGTCAACTTCAACCTGGCCTACAACCCCTACTGCGCCTACAACGCCAACTGGTCGTGCCCGATCACGCCGCTGGAGAACCGGGTCAAGGTTCCCATCCGGGCGGGGGAGGAGCTGTTCGAGGCGCACGCGTAGCGGGGAAGTGCGCCTCCGCCGAGTAGCGGTCCCGGCACCGTCAGGCCAGAAGAGGGAGCTACGGCCGCGACCGGCCAAACCCACAGATCGCCTGGGCTTAGCTGTGCCCCAACATAGGATCAAACGCTGAAGCGGGCAGCAATGGAACGCGGTCCGTCTTGCCTGTCCACGTTGACACACCTGCTCTGCAGGCGCATACTACTCCTCGGCTGAAGTCCCTCTCCTTCAACCAGGGGGCCAACGACACCTGAAACCTGTTCCAAGGGGGTGTTCTGATGCCAGCAGGATGGGCAAGAGTCTTTAGGAACACGATTCTTCTCCTGACGATCGCAAGCCTCGCTGGTTGCGCCTTTGAGCCCTCCATCACGCCCATCCCCTGGCCGACGGTTGGGCAGCAACCATTCTCCGGGACGCCGCTAATTTCCCAACCCAGCCCCATTCGCCTGGCCCCCACCCCATCGCCGCGACCTCCCGAACCTCGGGCCTTCCACGGATGGGAGGACCTCGACTGCGGAGACGTACGTGGCGGGGATGATAGGTTCGGCTTCTGCGAGATCCCGGGGACCGACATGTACTACGTGTGGGGCCCATGTCAAGATGTCTGCCCAGAAGGGTCTTACGCCGGCGTGGAACTGTGGATTGTTGGGGACTCCTCGGAGCTCCGCGACTACATGATGCTGGTCAACCAGCGAGACGCTGCGAGGACGATGAGAAACGAGGGCTTCTTGTTGGGGCTGGGCATTGGGGGCATCGATGCCTATGGGGCCTTCGTACTGTTCACACCGGCGTGCATTGGGGCTAGTGGCTTCACCCTTGGCACCAGCTGCATTGTCTATATCACGGGTGTCCTCAGCGCAGGAGGGGTGGCGGCCATGGAGATCAGTCGCTTCATCCGGGGAATGCGCGAATTCGACCGCCTGACGGATGCTCTCCCGGGGGACTTCTTCGACATCCCCCATCAGGCGCCCTAGGTCTGGAACGCGATGGTGTTCGGATGAACCCAGCGAGGGGGCAAGGAGGACAGATGAGAAGCCAGCCACGTGCTGAGAGAACACAATATCCGAGGCTAGCTCGTGTATCGAAGCTGTCGGTCCTGGTGCTCGTGCTTTGGCTCAGCCTCGCCGGCGGAGTTGTGATGCTCTTGCAGGGGCGCGCCATCGGGCTCGCGTTGCTCATGTGTGGAATCGCCATCATCGCCGGATTTAGGGCAAGGCGAGTTCAACTGTTCTTCGAGGCCGAGTCACGGTCCACGTCCCTTCCGGCGCGGATGCTCTGTGCGCACCTTCTTATCCTCCTGCTCTCCGCGCTTCCCGCAATCGTGTATCTTGAGGAGTTTCCACTCTATATGATGGATCCCGGCTCGCAACGCGTATTCATCTACGCCGGGGTCACCGCCGTGCTCGCAGCCGGCGCGCTCATCGCGAGCCTCATCGCCCTCCGCCTGGATCGGGCCGACCGAAGTTTGCAGTAGACCTTGGGGTTCGGCAAGTTCGTCAGCGATCTAGAATCCCACGCCCCTCTCCTATCGCACTCACCCGGCTCCCACCCCCTTCGGGGCCGCGAAGCAGAAAGCCCAACGGTGCCGGAGGGGGCTTGGACTGTGGGGCAGAGACATACCATGACACAGAGAGAGGATGCCGCCCAAGAACTGTTTGACACAATGCCCGAATCCACCCCGATCCACCCCGACCACTAGTGGAAGACGGGCTTTGGCTCCGGCGGGCGCGCACAGGCCGCGGGAGTAGCACTCGTGAGCACACCGCGCACGACCAGCCAAGGACTGCCCTCCCTTCTCGCTAGGATGTCGATTCCAGGATTCCTTCTCCAACTGCTGTGGGTTCTAATTGCTGGGCCCATCTCGCTGAGCCGTTGGGATCGGCCATCCACCTACCTTTCGCTTGCGATGGCACTCTTTCTCGTTATTCTGTGTTGCACCAGCCGTTTCCGGAGTTACCTGGCCTCGCAAGCCAAGGATCGTGCCTATCCGGTGCGAGCTTTCCTCGCCAACGGCTTCAGCATTTCCGTCGTTGCGCTCTTTTTGCTTATCCAGCTGGGAACCAATCGACATCTCTTCACCAGCTGGAGAAGCGCCACCGACCTTATCTTCCTCGGGGGAGCGCTGCTGATCGCGTTGGCATCGCTCGTGGCCAACGTGATCGCCTACCATCTAGACCGTCGCCACGCGGGGCGCTCCGTCTAGAACCTTGAGCCCTCTCAGGATGGAATCGTGCTTCTGTGATGCGCCACTTCAGGGACAGTTGGGATTCCAGGAAGCCCAGTCTGGGGACCTCGCGATCTTGGCGATGAGACAAAGAGGCGTCTTCCCCAGAGTCCCCCAAATCCCATCTCAAATCAAGGGCTCCGCTCGCTGGCATCGCCGGTCCTGAAACGCCCACCAGGGCGCGCCGGGGATGCATATCGGGCACGCTTTCGTTCCTGCGAGACCCCGGTCCCGCCCGTTTCCATGGAGTCCGCGGTTGAAGGGAGCTCTCGGCAGGTGTGAGAGGGCGAAGGGGCAGGGCCGCAACCGCCTGACGGAAACCCTCCGGGGGCGTTTCTCAGACTTCCGCCATGGGGTCCTGTGACATTGGGCACTGACAGGGTTGGGGATCCGCGGAAGGATCAGGAGCAGGGGGAGGACCCACGAAGGTGCCCGAGAAGCCCTTTACCCAAGGCTTGCCCGAGTTTCAAAGCCCTCCACGTTCGT
Source organism: uncultured Anaerolineaceae bacterium (assembly GCA_964420755.1). GTDB lineage: Bacteria > Chloroflexota > Anaerolineae > Anaerolineales > E44-bin32 > DATEAV01. Next base: position 2,428 of record CAYQUY010000122.1, on the reverse strand, counting down.
GCTCCTACTGCGGGTGAGCCTAGCCGGCGGAGTGGTCATGCACATGCATGCCCCTCTCGCCGGGATCACCGCCGTTCTGGCAGCGGGGGACTGGTAGCAGATCCCATCACCCTCCGCCGAGGTCGAGCCAAGCAAAGTCGGCGCTAGCGTCGCCAGCTCGGCAGACTCGTCAGGGATACAGAAGACCACGCCCACAACCCGGCAGCCGACCCCACCCAACGACATGATCTGACCCGGAACAGCAACCCCTGGCACGCCGACTCCCGCCTCGCTCCCATGCGCGCGCCTCCACGCTCGGGCCGCTAACCCTTCCCCTTTGTCGGGCGAAGAGGATAATTGCAGGTAGAAGTGGCCTATGCGCCGATCCGTGATCACCATTGTCAGCCGTTCGTTCGCCGCAGTGGTCGTGATCCTCGTCACCAGCGGACTGCTTTTGGCCTTCCGGGGATGGGTCACCACTCCGACGGTGGCACTTCTATACCTTCTGCCGGTCGGCTTGACAACGGCCCTCTGGGGCTTGGCGCCTGGCCTGGTAGCGGCGCTCGGAGCCTTCGTCGCCTTCAACTACTTCTTCCTCTCCCCCTTCTTCACCCTTCATGTGCTGCGGACCGAGGACATCCTGGCCCTCCTGGTATTCCTGGTCGTGGCGGTCACGATCAGCCAGCTTGTCGGCCGGGCCAGGTCGAACCTGGCGAGGGCGCAGGCGCGGGAACATGAAGCCGTCCACCTCCACGAACTGACGGCTGCCCTGGTTGGCCTCACCGACAGCCAGGCGATCCTGCGGGTGCTCGCCGAGCAGGTGCAGACAACCTTCAGGGGCGACGCCGTCGAGGTCAGCGTGCAGCCCGAGAAGGCCACCGAGGCTCAGGCGCTAGTCTTGCCCTCAGGTCCCCCCCGGCCTGCCTCCAGCCCCACTTGCCGCGTGCCCATCCAGGGAATTCGTGGTCAGATGGGGCAGATTGCCCTGTGGCGGGGAGCGGGGGAGCTCACCCAGGAGGAGGAACAACTCCTGCGCACATTCGGCAGAGAGACTGCGTTGGCCGTTGAGCGCGCCGGCCTTGCCCTGGCAGAGAACCGTGCCCGGGCTCTGGCGCAGAGCGACGCCCTGAAGTCGGCCATACTCTCTTCCGTCTCCCATGAGCTGCGCACGCCACTGGCGACGATCAAGGCTGCGGTGACCAGTCTTCGCAGCGGTGCCGTTGCCTGGGACAGCGAGGCGCGTCAGGAGTTGCTGGAAGCGGTTGAAGACGAAAGCGATCACCTGAACGAACTGGTCGGAAACCTTCTGGACATGTCTCGAATCGAGGCCGGCTCGCTCAATCCCCGGCGGGAGTGGAACGACCTGGGCGAGATCGTCCAGTCGGTGCTCAGCCGCATGAAGAGCGTGCTGCGCCGTCATACAGTCCTGGTGGACATCCCGGCCGATCTGCCGCTGGTTGCTGTGGATTTCGTGCAGATCGAGCAGGTGCTCGGCAATCTGCTGAGCAACAGCGCCAAGTACTCACCGCCGGGGACCACGATCGCTGTCCGGGCCCGGCAGGACGACTCGTGGGCACTGGTGGAGATTCAGAACGAGGGCCCGAGCATCCCTGACGAGTACCTGAAACGCATCTTCGACAAGTTCTTCCGCATCACCGCCCGTGAACAAGTCATGGGTACCGGCCTTGGCCTCTCGATCTGCAAGGGGATCATCGAAGCCCACGGCGGCCGCATCTGGGCCGAGAACTTAGCGCGCGGGATGGTCTTCAAGTTCCGTCTGCCGACAACCTGGGAGGGCGTTGGCCCCCATGGATCGGAAGCCTATGGACCCACATCCCCACGTCCTGGTGATTGACGACGAACCCCAGATCCTTCGGGCCCTGCGGACCATCCTTGGTGCCAAGCAGTTCCGCGTCTCGACGGCAGCCCGGGGCGAGGAGGGACTCGCCCTGGCAGCAGCCCAGCCACCAGACGTTGTTATCCTCGACCTGAGCTTGCCGGATCTGGACGGCTTCGAGGTCTGCGCTCGGCTCCGCGAGTGGACGCAGGTTCCGATTATCGTGCTCTCCGTGCGCGACAGCGAAGGGGACAAGGTACGTGCCCTGGACCGCGGCGCGGATGACTACCTGACCAAACCCTTTGGGATCGACGAGCTGCTGGCACGCATCCGGGTCGCCCTGCGACATTCGGCGCAGGCTCAGGGCGCCAAGCTGGCTACGGTCAAGGCCGGTGACCTGGAGATCGACCTGTCACAACATACGGTTCTGAGGAAGAGCACAGAGGTCAAGCTGACTGGCACGGAGTTCAAGCTCCTGGCATACCTGGTCGCCAACGCCGGGCGGGTGCTGACGCACCGATCGATCCTGACCTCGGTCTGGGGCCCTGCAGACGCGGACCATGTCGAGTACCTGCGTGTCTACATGCGCCAGCTTCGCAAGAAGCTCGAGGA
>CAYQUY010000121.1:0-7651 GCA_964420755.1 uncultured Anaerolineaceae bacterium | reverse complement strand
AGGAGCTTCCCCCGATTGTGGCCGACGAGGTCTACCTCTCGAACGCGATCGGTCGACTGCTGGACAACGCCATCAAGTTCTCGAAGAAGGACAGCACGAGCGTTCAGTTCCGCGCGGCCGAGCGCGAGGGTCGGCTGCTCATCGAGGTCGAGGATACGGGCGTGGGGATTCGGGAGAGCGAGCTAGAGTCGCTCTTCCACGTCTTCCAGCAGCTCGACCGGCCCAAGCAAGAGCAACAGGGCACCGGATCGGGCCTAGCCATCTGCAAGGGAATTGTGGATCTGCACGGCGGAGAGGTGGGGGCGACCAGCCAGTACGGCGTGGGCAGCACCTTCTGGATTGAGCTCCCGTCGGTGTACGAGCAGGAGTAGCGTGCTGCCCGACTAGCCCTTCCCCTGAGCGACGGCCTTTCCATGGTTGAGCAGGGCATCGACCATCGCCCGGTCGCGTGCCTCCGCGTAGACTCGCAGAACCGGCTCCGTCCCCGAGGGGCGAATCAGCAACCAGGAATCATCCTCGAGGAGGTACTTGACGCCGTCCATGGCGTTCACCGAGACCACCTCAGAGCCTCCGATCGTGGGGGGCGCATTGTTGGTGAGGCGGGCGACCATCCGCTCCTTGGAAACGGGCGCCGATAGGCGCAGGTCCAGGCGGGCGTAGTGGGAGGGACCGACCTCGGCCAGGAGGCCGGCGACAAGCTCGTCTAGGGTGGCACGGGTGCTGGCGATCATCTCGACCAGCAGAAGCCCCATGAGAGTCCCATCCCCCTCCGGGATGTGCCCTTTGAAGGACATGCCGCCCGATTCCTCGCCGCCGATCAGCACATCGTCCTTGAGCATCCAATCGGCGATGTGGTTGAAGCCGACCGGCGTTTCAATCACGTCCAGACCAAGCTTCTGTGCTAGGCGGTTGACCATCTGCGTGGTGGACACGGTCTTGATGACCTTGCCTCGCCAGCCTCGATGCTCGACGAGGTACTTCAGCCCCAGGGCGAGGATGCGGTGGGGGTCGACGAACTGGCCGCGGCCATCCATGGCTCCGATGCGGTCTGCGTCGCCGTCCGTCGCCAATCCGAGCTGCCCATGGCCGGCGGCGATCGCCCCTGCCAGGGCGCCCAAATACCGGGCGATGGGTTCCGGGTGAATACCCCCGAAGCCCGGGTTCATCTCGGCCCGCACCTCGAAGACCTCACATCCTGTGCCTTGCAGAATCCCTTTGATCAGACCCCGGCCCGAGCCGTACATCGAGTCGACGACGATATGCTGGGGATTGTCGGCGATGGCGGCGAAGTCAATCAACGTGCGCAGGTGATCGAAATAGGCCGGTGTCGGGTTGAAGCGTTGGATCAGCCGGGCCTCATGGGCCCGCTCGTATTCCATCAGGTTCGGACCTCGGCCGCGCCGCTCGTTGTCGTTCAGATAGACCTCTACCCGTCGGCATTGCTCTGGCAGGGCAGATCCACCGTAGGCGGCTTTCAACTTGACCCCGTTGTAGCGAGGGGCGTTGTGCGATGCGGTGATCATGATCCCGCCGATGGCCCGAAGGTGACGGACGGCGAAGGAAACGGCCGGGGTTGGGACGTCAGCGTTGGTCAGGTCGACGGTGTACCCATTGGCGGCCAGAACCCGGGCGGCTTCGGCGGCGTAGCGGTCAGAGAGAAAGCGGGTGTCAAAGCCGACCACCATTTTGCGGGGGTCGGCGTCCAGGCCGGCCGCGTTCCCGTTGCTGCTGTTCAGCCACTCTGCGGAGGCGACGGCGTCGGCAATGGCCTGGGCCACCAGCCGCAAGTTGTGGAAGGTGAAGGTGTCGGAGATTACGGCCCGCCAGCCGTCGGTCCCGAAGTGGATGGTCATGCCTCTCCTCGAGAGCGGAGATTGGGAAAGCGCATTGTAGCAGGTGCCCTGCGGGGGGTCAACCTGCGGCGGGATAGAGCCCTCACGGATGCCCCTGGTCAAGAGCGAGCGGTCCTCCTATCCGACGGAAGCGGGGATCAGGGATAGGCCAGGCCGACGGCCAGATCGCCCAGGTTCGTGCCCGTGGGGCCGGTGAAGACCAGGGCGCGAGCCGCCTCGAGGAGTGGATAAGCATCGTTGTCCGCCAGAGCCGCAACGGGATTCCACCCTCGGCTGCGGGGAAGGCGCAGCGTCTCGCCCGAGACGATCGCTCCGGCGGCATCCGTAGGGCCGTCAATGCCGTCCGTGGCGAGGGCCATGACCGCCAAGCCGGGAATGCCTTCGAGCACCAGGGCAGCGGCCAGCGCCAGTTCCTGGTTGCGGCCGCCTCGGCCGCGGCCACTCACGGTGACCGTGGTCTCTCCCCCGGCCAGGAGGCATGCAGGCCGAGGGGCTCGGAGCAGACGCTCCGCGAACGCCCGCCCGACCTGCTGGGCCTCCCCCTGCATTTGTGTGGACAGGATTCGCGACAGGAAACCGAGGCTCTCGGCTCGCCGGGCGGCGGCTTGGACAACCTGGCGATTGGTCCCGACCAGGAGGTTAACCGGACGAGGTGCCCGCCTGGGTGCAGAAGCGCGGCGGCTGATGGCTGACGGCGACAGCGCCGCCCGCACGCCTGCGGGCGCCTGTTCCCAGATGCCACACTCCCGCAGGATCTGGCGGGCTCGCGCCGGGTCGGGGCGGCGGAGGACCGTCGGGCCGGAGGCGATCGACGACAGAGCGTCACCGACGACATCCGAGAGAATCAACGCCAGGGTCCGAGCCGGCGAGGCCAATCGGGCCAGCCCTCCGCCCTTGATCTGGGATAGTGCCTGGCGGACCGTGTTGAAGGCCTGGATTGGGGCGCCGCAGCGCAGGAGAAGGCCTGTCACTTCCCTGAGGTCGGCCAGGCTGATGCCCGGGAGAGGGAGCTCGATCATGGCGGAACCGCCCCCGGACACCAGGGCCAGGAGCACTTCATCGGGTCCCAATGTCCTGAGGAGATCCGCTGCCGCGGCGCCTGCGGCCAGGCTACCCTCATCCGGCAGAGGATGCCCGGCCGGAAGGAAGGTGATGCGTTTGAGGACGGCTTGCGAGGCCGCAGCCTTGGGGGAATCGGGCGGGAGTGCCTGATGCTGGCCCACGCCCAGCGACCCGGAACCGGGGGGATTGACCCCCAGGATGGAGGTGGGGACCGTCACCACGCCGGCGGCCAGCCGGTCTCCCAGGATAGCCGCCGCAGCGCGGGCCATCGATGGAGCGGCTTTGCCGAGCGCCACCAGGACAATGCGCGAGGAACGCGTGAGGCGAACCCGGTGGGTTCCGACACCCAGGGCACTGCGGGTCAACCGCAGGTTCGCTGCGACTGCGGCGGCCGCGTCCGCCGCGGCCAGCGCGGCCTGCCGGATGGCGGTCAGATGTTGCTCAAACGAGTCGGGCTCCGGCGAGGGCATAAGGATGGGAACCCTCGTGCAGGCGCGGGCAGCCGCCTCAGGGAGCACGAATCGCCAGGGAGGCGGCGGAGGCTGCCTCATCTGGCGAGAGGCTCCCCTCGAGGACTGCCAGGGCAGCCTCCCGGAGGGGCGGGCCGAAGGTCGCCAGGAACTCCATCGAAGGCTGGGGCAGGGCAGAGGTCACCAGTTGACTTACCAGGGCGATGTCTTCACCTTGAGGCCAGAGGTTGAAGGCCGAGGTGGTGGGTGGTAGTAAGCCGAGGGCATGCGTCCACGGGCCAAGGAACTCGGGCTCGGTCAACCAGCGCAGGAGTTCGGCGGCGACCTCCTGGCGCTCAGGGTCGGAAGTGACCAACGCCCACGACCAGGTATTCGCAAAGCAGACGCCAGCGCCATCCTGGGTGGGGAGTGGGATCGCCGACAGGCCGGCCCGGTTGGACTCGGTAAGGAAAGAGCCGAAGGGGGCCAGTGCCGCCCTGGCCCTCCCCGCGAGGAGCACGGACCACGTCTCCGCGGCGCTTGAGTACTGTCGGGCTGACAGGGGAATGATGGCCGCCTCGCGCGCCGAGGCGTAGTAGCCCAGAACCTGGCCCAGAAGGGCTGCGTCCAACGTCGGCTGGCCTGCGGCGTCGAGGAGAGGCCCACCCAGGGAGAGGTACTGGGCCAGGGTGAAGGAGGCGTTGGGGTCTGCCGCGGGAAAGAGGAAAGGAGAGGGGCCGCTCAAGACGGCCGCCCAGGCGAGTGGAGGGACGGCGTATCCGGCCGTCTGGTAGGCGAAGACCTCTGCATCAGCGCCGAATGGCAAGCCGAAGAAAGACCCGCCGACGGTGGATGTGGAGCGGGCGAATCCGTACCATCCCTGCTCGTCGGGTTCATCCACGAGCCCAGTCAGAGGGACGATCAACCCCTTGAGTGTGGCGGCGGTCAGGGAGAGCGAGTCGAGCGCGAGGATATCGGGCAAGGAGGCCGGCGCAGCCTCCGTCGCTGCGGTCAGGCTTTCCAACAGCCCAGCGGGGCCCGAAGGGTCCTTCACGCGATAACTGATCGAAACCCCCGGGTGCATCTGCTGGAACGCCTGCAGTCGCTCGGCTAAGAGGGCGCCGGCCGTAGTCCCCGGGGTGGGCTCAGCGCTTGAAGGCAGCCAGATCAAGACGGGGGCAGGGGCGCTGGCCGTTCGTGCAGGCGCTCCGTCAAGCGTAGGACCGGGGGCCGTCGGCCGGAGGCTGGTGGGAGAGGCTCCGGGCGTGGCCACCTGGCCGCAAGCAGAGAGGACGAGACCGCCGACTGCCAGGAGATGGATCAGCGAAGTGCGCATCCTGTCCGAGATTATACCTTGCGTTGGATGCCGGAGCGGGCAGAGGGTGGCGGTTCGGCGGCTGCGATCCTGGGCAAGGGCGTCCGCTTCTCCCAACTGCGGGAGTCAGCTGTGCTAGAATCAATTCGATATGAATGTCTTGGAATCCGTTCGGGCGATCCTGGAGGGCTTGCCGGCCAAGCCTGGCTGCTACCTGATGAAGGATGCAAGCCGACAGGTCATCTATGTCGGCAAAGCCATCAACCTGCGCAGCCGGGTGCGCTCCTACTTCCACGACTCAGCGGGGACCACCCGAAAGACGGCAGAGCTCGTCGGCCAGATCGCCGACATCGAATGGATTGTTGTCGGGTCGGAACTCGAGGCCCTGATCCTCGAGATGACCCTGATCAAGCGCTACCGGCCGAAATACAATGTCCATCTCAAGGATGACAAGCGTTACCCGTTCATCAGGGTCCATTGGGCCGATCCCTTCCCAAAGGTCACGGTCACACGGCGGACCCCAGATGACGGAAGTCGCTACTTTGGGCCGTACACCAGTGTGTGGGCGGTCCACCAGACCCTCGATGTCCTGCGCAAGATCTTCCCCTATCTTTCCTGCGACCGCGTGATCACGGGAACGGATCCGCGCGCCTGTCTCTACTACGACATCCGCCTGTGCCTGGCTCCTTGCATCGGCGCCATCGACCAGGCCGGCTATCGGGCGATGATCGGGGACCTCTGCCGCTTCCTCGAGGGGCGGTCCGCGAATGTGGTTGAACGGCTTCAAGCCGAGATGGCGCAGGCCTCGGGGGCACTCCAGTACGAGAGGGCGGCCACCCTGCGCGACCAGCTGCTGGCCGTCGAGCGGGTGGTGGAGCAGCAGAAAGTCGTCCTGCAGGACAGGGTGGACTCGGATGTGATCGCATTCGCCCGGGATAAGGACGGTGCCTGCGTGCAGGTGTTCTTCATCCGCGAGGGGAAGCTAATCGGCCGGGAATACTTCATCCTGGACGGCACGACGGAAGCCGATGACCGGGAGGTGGTCGAGGCGTTCATTCAGCAGTACTACTCGGAGGCTGCGTACGTGCCCAACCGGATCCTGATGCCGACGGAGATCGAAGAGGCCAGGATCATCGAGGAGTGGCTCAATCAGCGCCGGGGCAGTGGCAAGGTTGTCCTGCAGGTGCCCCGACGTGGTCCGAGGAAGCAATTGGTCGAGATGGCGGCGGAAAACGCGGCGGAGACGCTGACGTCGCTCCGGGCGCAGTGGGAGGCCGATCGCAGCAAGCACGTGGCCGCCCTTGCTGAGCTAGAGAGTCAACTGGGGCTGGCCTGCCCTCCCAACCGGATCGAGTGCTACGATATCTCGACCACACAGGGGACGGCGGCGGCGGGCAGCATGGTTGTGTTTGAGCAGGGCGTGCCCAACCGTCGGCTCTACCGCAAGTTCAACATCAAGGCTGTCGAGGGGCAGGATGACTTCGCTAGCATGGAGGAGGTGCTCCGGCGACGGTTCCGGCGCTGGCAGGCGGCGCTTGAACAGGCCGAGAGCCCGGGTGGCAGGTTCGATCCTGCCTTCGGTCGTCTGCCGGACTTGTTGATCGTGGACGGCGGCAAGGGTCAACTGGGGCGGGCGATCGATGTGCTGCGTAGCTTCGAGCTGGAGGCCGAGGTCCCCGTGGCCGGTCTGGCCAAGGGCCACGAGGAGATCTTCCTGCCGGATAGGCCCGAGTCGGTGATCCTGCCTCGCCGATCCGATGGGCTGCACCTTCTCCAGCGAATCCGCGACGAGGCCCACCGGTTCGCCCTGGAGCAGCATCGGACGCAGCGGAGCCACCAGAGCCTGGCCTCGCAGCTCGATTCGATCCCCGGGATTGGCCCGGCTCGGCGCAAGGCGCTGATCCGGTCCTTCGGTGATGTGACTGCCATTCGACAGGCTTCGGTGGAGGCCCTGATGGCCGTGCCCGGGATCAGCCGGCAGCTGGCGGAGAGGGTGAAGAGTGAGCTGTAGGAGGCGCGAATGACGGTCGTCTGGATCGTTGACGACGATGATGAGATGACCAATGCGATCCGGCTGATGCTGCGCATGCTCGACTACAACGTGGAGACCTTCCGGAACGCTCGAGGTGCCGTCGGCCGGCTGCAGACGGGCAAACGGCCCGACGTGATGGTGCTTGACATCAACATGCCCGAGGTCAGCGGGATCGATCTGTTGGAGTTCATGCGACGGCAGGAAGTGCTGAAAGGGATCCCGGTCGTCATGCTCTCCTCGGAGACAACCGACGTTCAGGTGGATCAGGCGATTGGCCTGGGGGCAGACGCGTTCGTGTTCAAGCCGGTTACGGTTGAAGAGATGGAGGCGGCGATCCTCAAGGCGTTGAAGAAGCGGGGGAAGTCAGCTTAGGTGGAGGGCAGGGCACTCGGCCCGGAGCCGGATGAAGACCAGGTGGGCCGGTTTGCTCGAGTCAAGGTGGCTAGGAGATTCGGGTGAGTGAGGTCGAGGTCGCTCCGCATGCGCCCGTCCAGGATGAACGCATATTGGCTGCCTTGTCCCATGTCTCCGCGATCTTGCCGATGTGGGGCCTCATTGCTGCCATCGTCATCTGGGCGAGCCAGAAAGATAGGTCGGAGTACGTTCGCTTCCAGTCGCTGCAGGCCATCGCCTACCAGCTCCTGATCGTCTTCGGCTGGTTTCTGGGGATGGGCTGCTACATGGTTTCGGTGCTGGCGATGGTCATCGTCGCGCCCTCGACGGAGGCGCAGGTCCAGCGCTACGCCACGGGGCCAGGTGCTCTCTTCTACCTGTCGGTCGCGCTGCCCCTTCTGGTGTTCTGCGGTGTCTTGCTCGGGTGGCTGGCGACTCTAGGGTATGCGATTGCAGGCGCGGTGAGGACGCTCCAGGGGAAGGACTTCCGCTACCTTGTCCTCGGCTCCCGATTGCGGCGCTACCTGGAGAAGCCATAGAAGCCTGC
>CAYQUY010000120.1:0-7741 GCA_964420755.1 uncultured Anaerolineaceae bacterium | reverse complement strand
CGGATCTTGTCCGGTCCCGGGAAGCAGCGAGGCGGATGGCGCTCACGAGGAGGAGTACGCGGTCTACGCCACCCTTCTCCGGACCCTATTCCTGAGTGCAGACACACAGCACATCGTCATCCGCGAGAGGACCGAGCCCGGAATAGACCTGGGCGACGGGACTCAACTCGACTTCGTCCGGACCCAGCTGGCAGATCTCGATGAGGCGCTGCTGGAATGCTATGCGACCAGGAACGGGCAGTCGTATCTGATTTCGGACGACTTCGACCTTGGCGTCCAGGTCGTCGTGTTGAGCGACGACAGGTTCAACAGCATCTTTGAGGGCGGCGGATGGGATGAATTCTACAGGTCCTTTCCAACCTCGCCGGGGATTGTGACTTTCTCGAAGGTGGCTTTCAGCTCAGATGGCCAGCGAGCGCTGGTCTACGTCGGAAATCAGTCGCACTATCTGGCGGGCATCGGGCAGATGTTCCTCCTGGGCCTGCAATCCGACGGCTGGGTGGTCCTGAGCCAGCTGATGATCTGGATCTCCTAGCCGCATGGCCAAAGCTCGCCCAGGTCGGATGAGGTGAGAGGGGGCCGCAGCCACTTGCGCCGGCGTATGCCTCGAGGACGCTGCTACGTTTGACATCGCAGCCTCCCCAGCCCATAATGACCTCCCACGCATGCGGTGGAACTCGTTACCCGAGGTATCGCGTGATCGCCCGACGCCTGGCTGCGCTCTTGCTCCTGCTGTGCCTCGCACCCTTGACGGCATGCGGCCGTACCCCCACCTCCACGCCGGTTGCCAGCCGGGCCCCGACCACAGCACCGACTGAACTGCCGGCGGAAGACACCACGCCGCTCTCGACCTCCCTGCCTCCGCTTGAGATCGTCGTCTACTTCACCGACTCAGAGCGCTACGCGGTCGGGAACCCGCCGTTTGAGGTCGCCGTCACCCGGATCGTGCCTTTCAACCCGAACCCGCCCGCTGCGGTTCTGTCCGAGTTCTTCGTCGGTCCCACAGCGGAGGAGCAGGCGCAAGGCCTGGTGGCCATCACCAGCGGTTTCACCGGCTTCAGCGCCCTGGAGATCCAGGACGGGATCGCCCGGGTCTACCTCACGGGAACGTGTTTGTCCAACGGTGCCACCTATACGGTAGCCCAACCCCTCATGACCAACCTGCTGCAGTTCCCGGATATCCACTACGTCAAGATCTATGACGAGAAGGGAACCACAGAGCAGGCGACCGGGCCGACGAACTCCATACCGGTTTGCCTGGAGCCCTAGATGGAAACCCGGACGATGGACGACTGACCGTGGACGATAGCCAAGGCCTAGTCGTCCATGGTCTGTGGTCCGTCGTCCATTGTCCGTGGTCTATCGTCCGGGGTTCCAAGGAGTGCTGACATGATCTTCGACAATGTCACCGTGATCACCATGAACCCGGATCGCCAGATCCTCACCCACACGGCGGTCGTGGTGCAGGGGAAGAAGATCGCCGAGGTCGGCAAGAGCAAGGATGTCCTGCCGCGACACCCGGAGAAGCCGGTGATCAAGTGCGACGGGAACGTCCTGATGCCCGGGCTGGTAGACACCCACGTCCACACTGCCCAGGCGATGATCCGTGGCTGCGCCGATGATCTGTACTTGCTGGATTGGCTTGGGAAGCGGGTGTGGGTGATGCAGGGCAACTACACGGAGGAGGATGGCCGGGCCAGCGCGGCGCTGTGCACATTGGAGATGGTCAAGTCCGGGACGACCGCTTTCCTGGAATGCATGCTGGCCGAGCGCTACGGCTTTGACGGCGTCGCGCAAGTCATCCTCCAGTCGGGAATGCGCGCCGCCATCGCCAAGATCGTCATGGACCTGCCATCCTATGCCGAAGTTGAGGGCTTCATGCATCCCGGGATGGTCGAGGACGGGAAGACCAGCGTCGAGAATACGCTGGCGGCGCACAAGAAGTGGAATGGAGCCGGCGACGGTCGGATACAAGTCTGGTTCGGCCCGCGCACGCCAGGTGGCGCGACCCTGGCGCTGTACGATCAGATCGGCGCGCTTGCCAAGGAGCGGGGCATGGGCATCACGATCCATCTCTCCGAAGTCCGGGAGGATGTGGACTATGCCGTGTCTCAAGGCTTCCGCTCGCCGGCTGAACTGGCCCTGGCCCATCAACTGCTCGGCCCGCGGACAGTCCTAGCCCACTGCGTCTGGACCGACGAAGGCGACTGGAAGATCTTCCGCGAGACGGGGACGAGCGTCGCTCACAACCCGGCCTCTAATGCCAAGCTCAGCAGTGGGATGGCTCCGGTTCACCGCATGCTCAAGGCAGGGGTCAACGTAGCGCTCGGATGCGACGGTGGCCCCAGCAACAACACCTACGACCTGATCCGCGACATGCGGATGGCCAGCTACCTCGCCAACCTGCGTGAGAACGACCCGACCGTGGTCCCGGCCGAAGCGGTGCTGGAGATGGCCACCCTCAACGGCGCCAAGGCGCTCGGGCTGGCAGGAGAAGTCGGCTCGATCGAGGCCGGCAAGCGGGCCGACTTCATCATCCTGGACATGGATAAGCCCCACCTGACACCCTGCTGGGACCCGGCCTCGACGGTGGCCTACTGCGCCCATGGGAGCGATGTCGACACCGTCGTTATCGATGGGCAGGTTGTGATGCAGGGGCGCAAGGTGCTGACGCTGGATGAGGAAGCGATCGTGGACGAAGCCCGCAGAAGAGCGCAGGAGGTTGCCGCGCGCGCGGGGCTGGAGATCCGACCGCGGTGGCCGGTGCTCTAGGCAGACCCTAGTCAGCGGTTCCCTTCGGCCTGTCCTGTCAGGCCTTGCAAGAAGCAGCCGCCAGGCATCTTGCTGATGCCCGGCGGCTGAGTCATACGGGTGAACCCCCTCTTCCTCGAGCAAGAGCTCCGTCAGCGCATCTCGAGCCTGATGTCAAATCCCCTGGCGCGCGCCTCGGCTACGAACTCGCTCCCCAGCATCGCATACTCGACTGGCACGACTCCCTTGGGAACCCTGCCCGCGGCTATCGCTTCGGCCAGGATCGCCGCATGCCAACCCGTTGCCTGCTCCATGGCGCTGAAGCCCGTAGCCTCGTCATACTTGTGGATGAGCTCCACCCAAGCCTCGGCCCTTTCACCGCTCCTGAAGCCCTTGGCCTGGATACGGATGATGATTAGATCCCGTGTGTCCGCCTCGGCCCGGATCTGTGGTTCCCACAGGACGTGAAGGACGTGCCGAGGGTTGACCTTGCAGCCATCCACCTCGATCGGCGACGGGTCCAGCAGACCCAGTTGCTGAATGACCTTCAGCTGGGCGTAATGGCCGGGGTAGCGGAGGACCTTGTTCTGCAGCGTGTGCAGGCGCCCGGCGAACGTCCGGGCCGCGGTCGTCAAACCGCCGGAGGTGGTGAAGGCCTCCAATCGACCGATGGGCTCGGGGAAGTCAACGAACTCCAGTTCCTCCAACGCGGGGACACCGACCGTCTGACCCTCCCGGATGAACAGGCAGTCGCCGTAGTACTCGTTGGTCAGGCCCTCGATGCTGAACCCAAGCCGATAGTTCCATGGCGGGATGGGGTGCTGCGGCAGGCCGCAGTCCCACATCAGGACGTCGCGGACCTCGTCGAGCTGCTCCATGGCATAGACGATGAGAGAAGTCCCCATGCCGGGCACCTGGCCGCAATCGGGCACGACCGAGATGCCAGCAGCCATCGCATCGCTAGTGAGATCGAGTTGCTGCAAGACGACCTCGCTGTTCCCCCCGAGATCTGTCATGCCGCAGCCGGCCTCGATGGCGGCGCGTGTCAGGCCCAGATTGTAGAAGTAGGGGACGGCGCTGACGAAGGCCTGGACGCTGTTTCTGCGCAGGAACGTGGCGACAGCTGGCGGGTCGGAGGCATCCAGCATAGCGGCCCGAGCGATGTTACGGCTGATGAGGCGGGTCAGCCGCTCGGCGGCTTGGTTGGCCCGATTCAGGTCGACGTCGGCCAGGAGAATCAGGTTGGCCTGGCCGAACCGGGCCAGGTCGTAGGCGGCAGCCGTCCCCTGACGCCCGGCGCCGATGACTGCGTAGCAGTAGAACATGGGGTTACCTCCCGGATTCGGTATGCCTCACCCGCATCAACCCTGCGGTCGTTCCAGAGCCTCCAATAGACCACGCACGGAGCGCTCGATCACGGTGTAGGTCATTTCGAATGCCTCCGGTCCCGAATGGACTGGGTCGGGGACGGAGGCGTCGACACCGCCCAAAGGATCGAACTCCCGCAGCAGGCGCACCTGGGCGCGGCCAGGAGGGGAGGGGGCCAAGGCAAGAAGGTCAGCAAGGTTGCGGCTGTCCATCGCCAGGATCATGTCGAAGTTCTCATAGTCCTCCGGCGTCACGCCACGCGAGCGGTGATCGAGCTTTAGGCCATGTGCGGCGGCCAGGCGGGAAATGCGAGGATCCGGCGGTTCGCCGTCGAAGAGGCCGGATGTCCCCGCCGAATCGACCCGGTACTTGTCGGCCAGGCCGGCGTCCGCGGCCAGCTGGCGGAACATGCTCTCTGCCAGTGGGCTGCGGATGATGTTACCGTAGCACACAAAGAGGAGACGGGTGGGATTCGGGTGTGGGCTCAAGGGTCTGAGGGCCAAGTGTTCACGGCTCGGGGGTCATTGTCGAGTGCCAGCCGGCCGCCTTGCGCCAGGAGGCGTAACGGGAGAGGAGGTGGACGAGAGGCGTGGAGCGGCGGCCACGAATCTCGGCTGACCGCAGCGCGGCTCGCAGGCTCTCGGTATCCCGAAACGGAGGCAGGCGCACGACGGCCCGCCCGATCTCGCAGGCGGCATGGGCATCGGAGCCGGCCGTGCCGAGAAGACCCGCCTCGGCTGCTCGAGCGGACGCCAGCTGGTTGGGGCGCGCCGACCAGGTCCGAGAGTTGAAGACCTCCAAGGCATCGACGAGAGGCAGCACGTCGCGGAGGGTCGCTTCGGACCAACCACCGCCCCGCATGCCGTCGAAGGGATGGGCGATGCTGATGAAGGCTCCCTGCTCGCGCAGTCGAAAGATGGTCTCCTGCGGCGTGAGACCGGGCGGGACCTCCTCGCGCATGAAGTAGGCCAGGAGCTCTCCCGCCGCGGTCCGGATCTCCTCACCGACGATCACCCGCTCGGGGTCGAGCCTGGCCGCCTCGAGGGCGCCAAGGATGCAGTTGTGATCGGTGATTCCCAGGCGGTCGATGCCCCGCTGGCGCGCGATCTCGAGCAGGCGGCCTGGCACGAGCAGTGAGTCCTTTGAGCGATAGGTGTGGCAGTGAAGGTCGGCGGTCAGGAGCGTCATGTTTGTGTGTGCAGCAAGGTCAGGGTAGCCGGCAGGCAGCCTGGCCTTGAGTGTCACCCGGGCAGTGCTTGTGTGTCAAGGGGGTCGGTGGGCTGGGCTGCGGGTGTCAACAGGTCCCTCGAGAAGGCCCAGACGATGAGCCCCAGGGTCACGCCGAACCAGAGGGTGCAAAACCGGATGAGAAGGGTGGCGGCGGCAGCCGTCTCGACAGGCAGGGCCATCAGGAGGCTGAGCATGCCGGCGATGCTGGCCTCGGCTGCTCCCAGGCCACCGGGCAGCGCCGAGACCGCGCCGACAACGGTCGAGAAGGATAGGACGAAGACTGCCAACGCCAGGCGATCCCAGCCTCCCGGGACGCCCAGGCCGCGTAGCACCCAGTACATCCCAACGCCTTCGCCCAACCAGGAGATCGTCCCCAGTGTCACGGCCACCAGAACCGCCCTGGGCCGGAACAGGGCATAGGTGCCCTCGTAGAAGGAGCGCAGGTGATGCGCCACCCGGCGGATCACAGCGAGCCGTTCCGCCAGTGAGAGGAGAGCCAGCGCCAGAGGCCGAATCTGGGAGAGAATGACCGCTCCCACAAGAAGGGTCAGAACAACTGCGAATGCGGGCCAGTAGGTTGGGTAGGCGATGACGCCTGCCGTGGAGAGGAGCAGGACGGCCAGGCCATCACTCAGCCGTTCCGCAACCACCACCGGAACCGCCCGGGCCACGGGAACTTCGGTCTTCCGGTTGACCCAGACTGCCTTCAGCGCCTCGCCGACCTTGCCGGGCGTGACGGCCAGAGGGAAGCCGGCCACGAACAAGCGGGCGCTCTCGGTCCACACCAGGCCTCGCGCGCCGATCAGTTTCAGGTAGTAGTGCCACTTGATGAAGCGCAAGACGTAGTTGAAGAGCGTGCACGCCAGGATCAGAGGGAGCAGCCCCCAGGAGAACGACGCCAGGCGGTTACCCACCTGCCGGACGTCGGCCAACAGGGCGAGAGCCAGGATGACAAGGAAGCCGAAGACAATCCCGGCGATCAGGCGTCGACGTAGGTTGGGCATCGGCAAGAGGCTACCGGATCAGAAGGCTCAGCCCGGCAATCAGGACGGCGGCCAGGAGTACAAGCCCGATGGCCGCCTGGATGACGGTTTTGGGCTCCATGCCGGGCATCACAACCTTCCCATCACCGTAGGACCGGAAGAGCTCGCCCCAGGGAGTCTGGAGGGCGGCCAGGACGCGCTTGCGTCCTACGAAGGGATACCAGTAGACATTGTGATAGAAGTTGCTGGCGAAATAGGCCCAGGGCACGAGCGGTGTCTGCAAGAGAAGTTTCTCAAACGGCTTGAGGGGGCCATGGTAGATCAGTTTCTGACCCCAACTGGCAAATGTGTCCTCCTCCTTGAAGTTCCAGGGGGGCTCCTGGGCAATGTCATAGCCGACGATGTGTATCTGACGCGGGTCGCCCACGCCGAGGCCTGCCTCGTGCGCCCGGCGGATGAAGCGGATGCCCATCGGGTCGAAGCCCTGAAGTTTGGCGGAGACAGCGTCGATGGCCACTTGATCCGCGGAGGCCAGCAGGATGTCCTTCTGATGCCAGCGCATCGCTCTGGGGCCTGGGCCGTCCCCTGCGAATGTCCCGTCCATGACCGCGAATAACCCCGGATGGATCTCCTGCTGGATCGTCAGGAGGTCGACCAGCGTGTCGTGGATAAGGGAGTGGGTCCAGTGGCGGTTCCGATGAAGCAGGCCGCCGAAGGCATTCTTCATGGCTCCTGTGATCGTGGTGAAGACATGCGTCTTGACGGTCGGCAGATGGACGATGTTCATGCCCACCAGGGCCTTTGGGATGAAGACGCCCTGCGGGTAGATCTTGTCGAGGGCGGCAAACGGCTTCTTTGGCTTGAATTCGAACCACTCGAAGTCCTGTTCGTAGAGGTACAGGCAGGGCACGCCACACTTGTCGGTGACAAAGCGATGCTTGTTGTTGAACTCGCCGACGCGAGTGTCGACGACGACCGTGTCATTGTGGACGCCGACCAGATCCGTGTAGCCGGCGGCCTGAAGTGCGCGAATGGTGCCCTCGATCTGCCAGGGCGTGGACGAGCATGCGGGGTACCAGGTCTGCCAGGAGATGTTGATCTTGAGGCCCGTCTGTGCGGTCTTGGGCAAGGCGGCTTCGAAGCCTGCCAGGATCATCAGGCGTTGGATGTCTTCGAGGACAGTGTCGGGCCGGGTCTTCAGGACGGCCACGGTGCCCTTCCCTGGGAAGTCGGCCATGACTCCTCTCCTACCGGTCAGTCCAGTCGCACACGTTGGACGACGCGTGGGAACGTTGTGGCGGCTTCAGAGATTGTGCACCGTCCGTCGTCCATGGTCCATTCTATCGGACTCCGCCCTGCGCGGATAGTAGGACCATGCGCCCTGATCTGCGCCGAGCATGCTACAATAC
>CAYQUY010000119.1:0-7770 GCA_964420755.1 uncultured Anaerolineaceae bacterium | reverse complement strand
CCGCTGTGATGCTGTCGCACATCCAGCCCGGTAGCCAACCGCACCACCAACAGCCCGATCGGCATAGACCCGATGACGTAGCCCGCGACCAAGCCTAACACAATCCCCGTGGGGTTCATCGTCCTCCGCTGGCCTCAGCATGCCCTTCAACCGCAGAGAACCCCTCTCGAAGAGCTAGGTTGCGGTGTCCACAACGGCTATGCGCACCGGGGAAGGCCCAGCCGGATCCAGGCGGAACCCCTGACACCCCCAAACGCCGGCCTGCTGAGCCCAGACGAGATGAACGACCTCGCGATAGGCCGCCTCCTGGACGTCGGTCTCCGAGAAGCCGGACGGCCCCAGAGGATGGGAATGGTAGATCGCCACGATCTCCATCCCCGCCCCTTCGATCTCCATCATGGCGGCCAACTGCTCAGACGGATCCATGCGAAAGCGCGTCGCGGAGTGGGTCGCGTTCTGCACCGGCACCGCCCGTCTGGCCACCCCCGGCTGGCCACCCAACAGGCCACACGCTTCCTCCGGTAAGCACGACTGCGCGTGCCGGCGCATGGCATCCCAGAGATCTCGAGGAATCTGAAGCGTTTCTTGCGGCATATGCGTCCGGCATTATACCGTCGCCGGTATGCCAGCCGTGAGGCTGTTGCGCGGACCTTTGCCTGGAGACGACTCGTGTTCCCTTGGGACGTAGGTAGGCTCACAAGGAATGCAGCGGGGAACGAGTGAGGTCAGCCGCTCCCGGCAGCACTCCATGAGGGTTTTTTCCCGAGACACCCGCAGAACGGCCTTTCATCCAGCCCTCGCCGGGGAACGAGAAAGAGGGAACCCGGGGGTTCCCTCCTCAGGCCAGAACGAGTCCAGCCTTACTTCTCAACCGCCTTGTAGCCCGTGCCGGTCTTGAAGTACTCGTAGTTGCGCTGGATGTCGGGCGTCAGGTCGACGACCTCCCCTGCCCTGAGGGTCCGGGTATGGTCGAGGTGGACCGGCTCGTCGGTGTGGTTCTTGCCATCATAGACCGAGTCGAATCCAGCAATTCCGGCGGGCATGCTCAGGCGCTGGCCCTCTTTGGCGACCAGGGCGGAGGGCACTTCGTCCTCCGGGAAGATCGCCTCCCACGGGCACTCGGGCACGCAGGCACCGCAGTCAATGCAGGTGTCGGGATCGATGTAGTACCACGGCCACTGATCGGTCGGCTTGCCCGGAATGATGCAGTCGACAGGGCAGACGTCGACACAGCCCGCGTCGCGAAGGCACAGACTGGTGATAATGTGGGTCATCGGGAGTCCTCCAGGGTGTTCCTCGGGCAATCGGTGTCTCGCCTACGCCATAGCCGACTCGTAGAGGCGGGCCACCTCCGCCCAGTTGACCACGTTCCACCAGGCGGCGACGAAATCGACGCGCCGGTTCTGGTACTTCAGGTAGTACGCATGCTCCCACACGTCGAGGATGAGAATTGGCTTCAGGCCGTCGGAGAGCGGGGAATCCTGGTTGGCCGTGGACAGCACCTGCAAGCCCCCCTTGCCTTGGACGACCAACCATGCCCAGCCGCTCCCAAAGCGGCCGATGGCCGCCTTCGACAGAGTCTCCTTGAAGGCCGCGAAGTTGCCGAAGGCCTTGTTGATGGCCGCGGCCAGGGAGCCACTGGGCTCACCACCGCCCCCCGGGCCCATGACTTTCCAGTACAGCGTGTGGTTGGCGTGCCCACCCCCATGGTTACGGACGGCGGTCCGGATCGCCTCGGGCACGGAGGACAAATCCGCGAGGAGCTCCTCGACCGGTTTGGTCTGCAGCTCCGGGTGGCCCTCCAGGGCCGCGTTCAGGTTGTTGACGTAGGTAGCGTGATGCTTGTCGTGATGGATCTCCATGGTGCGGGCATCGAGGTGTGGCTCAAGCGCATCGAACGCGTACGGCAGGGGTGCGAGAACGTGGGCCATGTACCTTTACCTCCTTTGACAGCGGCGGTTGACCCGGCTGGGCAAATCCATTACTATCCCACTCCGGGCCTCCATACGCGATTCTAGACGGTCGGAAGGTGAACTGTCAAGAAATGCCCGGGACCTCACCAAGGGATCCTGGCTGATGACCTGCCCTCGCGTCTATGCTGGCCTTGTCCAACGACCGCCCTAGACTCCACATGGAGAGTCGGATGCGGGACCAAGCCAAGCGCCCTTTGCCACCGATGCTCGGCCTCGCCCTGGGCATCGTCGTGGCTTCGACGGCTGCGATCGCGATCCGCTTCGCACAGCCCTACGCGCCGTCGCTGGTCATCGCCGCCTGGAGGCTTCTCCTGGCCTCGCTCGTCCTGGGTCCAATCGTGCTCAAACGCGAATCCCGGACGCTGGCCAGCCTCAGCCGGGCCCAGCTCGGTCTCGGCATTGCCTCGGGCTGCTTCCTGGCCCTGCACTTCGCAGCATGGATTGGCTCCCTCCAGTACACGAGCGTGGCAGCCTCAGTTGTCCTCGTGTCAACAGTCCCGCTGTTCGTTGCCCTGCTGGCTCCCCTGACGCTGCACGAACCGCTGACGCGACCAGTCGTGGCCGGCCTCTGCCTGGCGTTGATCGGGGGGGCCGGAATCGGCCTGCTGGATTCCTGCACCTGGGAGAACGGCTTGCGCTGCCAAGCCATGCTGGGAGGCTCACACGAGGCGGCCTTTGGCGACCTGCTGGCACTGGTCGGTGCCCTGGGCGCGGCCGGCTATCTGACCATCGGCCGGTGGCTCCGCCGGGATCTGCCCCTGCTGGCCTACATCGGGCTCTCGTACACCACGGCAGGCGTCATCCTGGCTGTCGTTGCCGTCCTGGCCGGCCACAGCCTGTTCGGGTATCCTTGGATCGCCTTCCTTCTCTTCGCCTACCTGGCGCTTGGGCCGCAGCTGCTCGGCCATTCAAGCTTGAATTGGGCCCTGCGCTACCTACCAGCAGCGCTGGTCGCCACCGCCCTCTTGGGTGAACCGATTGGCTCAACCGCGCTCGCCTGGTTGCTCCTTAACGAGCGGCCGACCGGCCCTAAGCTGGCGGCCATGGCCTTGATCCTCGGCGGCATCTGGATCGCTGCTCGGGGTCAGCAGGAGACGGCGCCCGGCTAGGCCGCCTCCAGGAGGATTCCCATGCAGCTTCGCTGCTATCACTGCGGCATGAGCTTCGCCATCAAACGCGAGGAGATCGCCTTTGCCCTCAAGGCGCTCGAGGATAGCGGTGGGAAGCATTACGATGCTCACTGCCCTCGCTGCCGGCACGCAAACAAGGTGTCCATCGATCAGCTGCGACGTGCGGCGCCCCCGCCCGAGAAGGGCGAAACCGCAAGCACTGCATGAGCACCGCCTTCAGGACGCTCCTATCAGCCTCGGATCTGCAGCCTCGCCTGCAAGATCCCTCCTCGGCGATGATCGACTGCCGCTTCGATCTGGATGACCACTCGAGGGGACAGGCAGCCTATCTCAAAGGGCACATTCCCGGCGCCGTCAACCGTCCCTGGCAGGCGGACCCCGGCCCCTATGGCCGGTTCCTGCCCGCCGCCAGCCCGCGCGCCGACTTCGAAGCCCTCCCGGGCGGCGCCTCTCCCAAGGAGACCGTCGTCTACTGCGGCTCGGGCGTGACCGCCGCCCACAACCTCCTGGCCCTGGAATACGCCGGCCTCCAGGGAGCGCGCCCGTATCCTGGCTCCTGGTCCGAGTAATGCTCAGACCTCCGCCGCCCGATCGCCCCCGGCCCGGCCTGAGCGCTGCGGGGGTCAACGGGTGGCTCCCTTGACGATCGCCCGCGATCTTGCGTCAGCCTGAGGAGGCCGCACGCGATGCTCACCCTCCACCTCGTCCCGCATACCCACTGGGATCGCGAGTGGTACCTGACCTTCCAGGAGTTCCGCCTTAAGCTGGTCCATCTGATGGACTTTCTGCTGGACATCCTGGAGCGTGATCCTGATTATCTGTTTACCCTGGACGGCCAGACCATCGTCCTCGAAGACTATCTGGCCGTCCGGCCCGAGCGGGAAGCGGAGTTGGCGGCTCACGTCCAGGCGGGCCGAGTGCTGATTGGGCCGTGGTACATCCTGCCGGATGAGTTCCTGGTCAGCCCCGAGGCGACGGTGCGCAATTTGCTGCGTGGGGCGGAGGTGAGCGCCCGATTCGGGAAGCGCATGGACGTGGGCTACACCCCGGACCCCTTCGGCCACATCGGGCAGATGCCGCAGATCCTGCGAGGCTTCGGAATCGACACGGCCGCCTTCCGCCGCGGATTGGCCGACGAGCCGTGCGAGCTCTGGTGGGAGGCTCCCGATGGCAGCCGCGTGCTCACCTCGTACCTACGCGACGGGTATGACAACGCCGTCCGTCTGCCGACGACGAAAGAGGCCTTCACGCGGGCCATTGCCGATCGCAGGTCCTCGCTGGCGGCTCACTCGGCGGTCTCGCACCTGCTCCTGCTCAACGGCACGGATCACACTGAGCCCGAAACAGAAGTGCCGGCCTTGATCGCCCACACCCGGTACGGAGAGGATCAGCTGATCCTCTCCACCTTGCCGCAATACCTCTCCGCGGTCCGGCGCGAGGTCGAGGCCAAGCGGATCGAGTTGCCCGTCGTGCGCGGCGAGGCGCGGGACCCCAAGCGCCACCACATGCTCCCGGGCGTGCTCTCCAGCCGGGTGTGGATCAAACAGCGAAGCCACGCCTGCGAGACCCTCCTCGAGCGCTGGGCCGAGCCGTTCTCGGCGTGGGCCGAGATTCTCGCGGACGGCTGTGCCCAGGACCGCACTGTCTGGACAGGTCACCTGAGGACGCCGCGGGTCCGCCATCCAGCCGCGCTGCTGAAGGAGGCATGGCGTCAGCTCCTTCAGTGTCACCCCCATGACTCAATCTGTGGCTGCTCGATCGACGCCGTCCATGAGGAGATGCGGACGCGCTTCGACCAGGCACAGCAGATCGCGGAGGAGATCACCCGTCAGAGTCTGGTATCCCTCGCCGGGACGATCGACACTTCGTCGAAGGCCGCAGAGGAGGCGCGCGGCGCGCTGGTCGTCTTCAATCCCGAGGCCGGACCTCGGACCGACCTCGCCCAGGCCACAATCGAACTGGCTGCTGGGCTCGATCCGTTCGAGATCGTTGACGAGGACGGGAGGCCCATCCCCTATCGGACCCGGAAGCGCACTTATCGCCCGCTGGCCGACATGGAACTGGACGCTAAGGGCATGCGGGGAATGGTCGCCATGGTGCAGGGCGGGAAGGTGCTTGGCCTCGCCATTCAGGGCATGGCGCTCGTGCAGCGTCCAGACCATGTGCTCGTAGACGTGGCCCTCTCCGAGGGCGGCGAACCCAACCCGTCCGCCTATCAGACCGCCTGGGAGGAGGTCGATCGTCTGATCGAGGCCGGCCGCGCCGAGAGGTTCCGGCTGCAGGCGCACCTGGCCACCGAAGTCGAGGTCGACCTGCTGGCAAGAGGCATCCCCTCACATGGGTATCGGACCCTGTATCTGCGGCCGGCCGAGGCCCCGCCGACGGAGCCTCAGACAGACGGTGGGCGGGTCATCGAGAATGAACGCCTGCGGGCCGAGGTCGCCGAAGACGGCACCATCACCGTCTCCGACCGAGTGGCCATGACGACCTTCACCGGGCTGCTGCGGCTGAGAGACGAGGCCGACCGGGGGGACTCGTACAACTTCTGCCCCGTCGAAGGGGATCTGCCGGTTAAGGCACCGGCCCAGGCCCCGCGAGTCATCCGCACCATAGACAATCTCAAGCAGGTCATCGAAACGGAACTGGTCTACCGCCTCCCCGCCCGCCTGAACCCCGACCGCAAGAGCAGGTCCGATCAGATTGTCAGCCTGCCGGTCCGGACCCGGCTCATCCTGCGCCCAGGTGTTCCGCGGCTGGATATCGAAATCGAACTCGAGAACGCCTCCGAGGATCATCGCCTTCAAGCGCTGTTCCCGCTGCCTTTCGCAGCGGAAGAGGCCTCCTTCGACGGGCACTACGAGATCGTGCGACGGCCAACCCGATTGCCCCTTGGGACGGAGGATTGGGTCGAGCAGCCCCGGCCGGAAGTGCCCATGCGCTGCTTTGTGTTTGCCACAGACGGCAGGAAGGGACTGCTGGTGGCAAACCGCGGCTTGCGCGAAGCCAGCGTCTCGCCGGAGGGCGTGATTGCGGTCACGCTCCTTCGCTGCTTCGGCTGGCTCTCCCGGGACGATCTGGCCAATCGCAAGGGCGCCGCCGGCCCCGTGGTCACAACTCCAGTCGGTCAGGATCCTGGAGCCCATCGCTACCACCTCAGCCTGATCCCCCTTGCCGCTGACCCGGCTGAGGCCATTCAGCAGGCGTACGCTTTCCAGTCCACGATGCGAGCGGCCGGCGCGGGGCTGCACGAGGGGAACCTTCCCCCCACCTCCTCCCTGCTCGCGTGGTCTCCCCCGGAGTTCCACCTCACGGCTGTGAAGGCATCTGAAGATGGCAAGGCGCTGATCGTTCGAGGGGTGAACCGCAGCGGCGACCCCCTTGAGGTTCGCCTGACCTCTTGGCTCCCGATCAGTGCCGCGTCTCTGGCCCGGCTGGACGAGGTATCGATCGAGCCACTGAAGGTCGGAGGCGCCCATCACGTGGGATTCCACGCCCGCCCGCATGAGATCGTCACGCTGAGGGTCGAGAGCGGTATCCCGGGTAGCCATCCCTAGAATCACGGGCCTGCGGGGACATCAGCCTGAGAGGCTCGGGTCCCGCGTGGGAAGCGAGGTTGCCGGGCGAGGGCCATTCGGCGCCAGCCCCTTCTGGCACGGCGCGGTCCCCACGAGCCGTTGTGCCGGAATCCGGACCGAGATCAATCTAGCTCCACACGGAGGGTGAAGGCAGACTTAGGCTCAGGGTGGTCAATCCTTCCGCATCCAGAGCCCCATGACGGCGGCAACCAGCGTGATGGCGGCCGTTGTCAGGAAGACAACGTTGAAGCCCGCCAGGTCCGCCTGAACACCGCTCAACAGTGTGCCCAGGGGGCCGGAGGTAAAAGTGTATCCAAGCACCAAGCCGGAGGCCACCCCCCTCTGGCTTGGCATCATCCGTTGCGCGGCGACGACAATGATGGCGTGAGGGACGCCTGTCAATGCCCCAGACAGGAACGCGATCGGGTACGCCCATCCAGTGGGGCCGAGCGCAGGGTACAGAGCGAGCGGGAGCGCGCCCAGAACCAGGCTCCACACCGTGACGGCCCGCTTGTCATGGCGGTCGGCAAACCATCCGCCCGCCACACCACCGACGGCCGAGCCGGCCATGAACAGCGCCGCGATGATCCCATACACGGCAGGACTGTAGCCAAGGTCGCTGTAGTATTTGGGCAAGAAGGTCGACATGTTTGATTGCGACCATGAACGCAGGCCGATTAGAAGCAAGAACGGCAGGAGCCCCCACCGGCCGCCCACCCAGGCTGTCGGGGAAGTGGCTGCCCGCTGCCCATTGGACCCACGCAGGTTCGGGCTGAAGCGCCGGTTCGCATAGAGGCCGATGGGCACGACAAAGGGCACGAGGATCAGCAGGCCGGCCGGCCCCCAGCGATCCACGACGGGTCCGCCGATGGCCGGGCCCAATGAGTAGCCAGCCTGGCCGAAGAGGAAGAAGATCGAGGCCGCAGTAGTCTCCCGCCCTATGAACCGAACCTTCCCAATCTCGGCCGCCTGGACGGTTCCCGCCGGATGGAAGGCTCCCGAGCCGAGGCTCGCGAGCACCAGGAGGGCCAGCGACAGGTAGCCCGGGGCGATGACAGCCAGGCCGAACACCCCCATCCACAGCACCCCGGC
>CAYQUY010000118.1:0-7776 GCA_964420755.1 uncultured Anaerolineaceae bacterium | reverse complement strand
GGCTGCACCTGGGACCGGGACGGCCTCGCCATAGGCCTTATCCCAGGGCTGGCGGGTGAAGGGCCCGCGGGGGAGGGCCGGGGCGCTTGTGCCCCGTTAACAGTAGGGGAGTACTCTGAAGCTAGCAGAGACGGCCTGGTGGGTTGATTCGCTCATGCTTTTCCTGTATTCTGAGTGTGACAATGGTGAAGAAACGGGAACCTCGTAAGACGACAAAGCCGAAGCGCAAGGCCGAGCGGGTAGCAGAACAGCTCAGGCTGCTTGAGATTCCGGTGGAAGAGTCGCTTCCTGCCGAAGACGAGAATCCCGCCATCGAGCAGCTGATCGAGATCGGCCGCGAGCGAGGCTACGTCACCATCGACGACGTGCTGAGCTTCTTCCCTGAGGCTGAGCGAGACATCGACCAGCTGGAAGAGGTCTACTCGGCTTTGCTAGCGGCCGGCGTCACGTACCTGGATGACGTCAGCGAGGCCGAAGAGGGCCTGGAAGCCGAGTTGGGCGATGAAGACGGCGGCCGGGAGGAGATCGACGAGGATACCCAGCTGGCGGGGGTTGACGCGGACGACACGGTCGGGCTGTACCTCAAGGAGGTCGGCCGGGTCCCGCTGCTAACCGCTCCGGAGGAAGTGTCCCTGGCCAAGCGGATCGAGCGCGGACGGCGGGCCCGGGAAGAGCTGGCCCGCCGTCCGGCTCCGGGCGTCCGCCGGCGCGCGCTACAGGTCGGCGTCGAGGATGGCTGGGCGGCAAGGGAGCACCTGATCACCGCCAACTCGCGGCTCGTGATCAGCGTGGCCAAGAAGTACATGGGCCGAGGGGTGCCCTTCCTAGACCTGATTCAGGAGGGCAACATCGGCTTGATCCGCGCCGCCAAGAAGTTCGACTACCGCCGCGGCCACAAGTTCTCCACCTACGCGACCTGGTGGATCCGCCAGGCCGTCACGCGGGCGATCGCCGACCAGGGCCGGACGATCCGGGTGCCCGTCCACATGTGCGACCAGATCAACAAGCTGCTGCGAATCTCGCACCAGCTTACGCAGAAGCTCGGCCGGGATCCTTCAACCGAGGAGCTGGCTGACGCCCTCGAAGTGCCACCCAAGAAGGTGGAGAACATGATCCAGGTGGCCCGCCGGCCGCTTTCCCTGGAGACGCCCACCGACGAGGAGGAGGACTCCGTCTTGGGCGACTTCATCCAGGATGAGGAGTCCCAAGCCCCAACCGACGCGGTGACCTATAACCTGTTGCGGGAGCATCTGCAGGAAGTTCTCAGCACCCTTCCGCCGCGCGAGGTGCGCATCCTCCAGCTCCGGTACGGGCTGCTGGACGGCCAAAGCTACACGCTCGAAGAGGTTGGCCGCAAGATGGGCGTGACACGCGAGCGCGTGCGGCAGATCGAGGCGCAGGCGCTCAGTCGCCTGCGGCATCCCTCCCACCGCCGTCGCCTGGCCGACTACCTGCACGACTAGGATTCGGGCTGCTGGCCTGGGCAGTTTCGCCGAGTTGCGGCTTCAAATCGCTAGGCTTTCATTCAAGAGGCCGTCCCGGCGGAGGGACGGCCTTGCCGTGCAAAGACCCGGATCCCGAGGTTCACCGTGTAGGCGCTCCAGAGGCAGACGCAGGGGACAAGCGGGACCAGATAGCGCTGGAAGGGCAGGGGGATGGCCCAGGCGAGGGCCGCCGCCTGGAGCAAGGTTGCTGCCAGCAGAAGGGCCCTGGTCCGCCGCACCTCCCCCGCCTGCCGGAAGGCCTCGAGGCCGGCCAGGACCATACCGGCCAGGGTCAAGCCAAGCATCAAGCCACCGCCGGCAAAGCCCCGCAAGAGGTCATGCCCGGGAGTGGCCATGTACGAGGCCTCGGCCGCGGCGGTTTGGGCCTGGTAGTTCGGGACCTCGGCGAATTGCGGTGGGGAGACGAAGACGCCGGCGGTCAGATAGACGACCCGGGCCAAAGGGGAGGCAAGCGTGGCGCCGGGATTGAGCGCCTCGATCGTTGTCGACTGTCTGGCCACGAGATCATTGCGGGCCTGCCACGCCAGTCGAACCGCCGAGATCGGGTGAGCCCAAAGGATCGGGTTGAGGGCGAATGTCAGGACGGCGAACGAGACCAGGTACTGCGCTAGCCTACTCACCACCCCGCGACGCTGGTCCCTTTCGGTCCACACGACCGCGACAGCGCCTACCGGGAAGAGCACTCCGGCGGAGAACTTGGCACAGAACGCCAGGGCTGTCCCCAGGCCAGCAAGCCAGGGGCACCGCTCAGCCTGAAGGATGGTAAACAGGGCGAAGGTGAAGCCCAAGGTGAGCACGCCCTCGGCCATGGCTCGGCGGCCGTGCAACAACAGTAGGGCGTTCGTCCCGAGTCCCACCACGGCCAGCAGCCCGGTGATCCGTCCCCCGAGACGGAGGCCGCACAGGTAAACGAAGCCCAGGCCCAGGATCACGGCGACGGTGCTGCCGACCCGGCCCGCTTCGAGCACGGCCGGGGCGGGCAGGGCTCCAGCCGCCCGGTTCTCCTCCCATGTCCTTGACCAGTCCCAGTCCACCGCGACGGTTTCCGCATCGTAGCCGGCGAGCCACCGGGCGACGCCGGTTACGTACTTCCCCAACGGGGCGTTGAGCGCCCGGTAGGTCATCTCCGGATCCAGAGGTTGCCCCGGCTGCCACGCGAGAGAGAGTGGATCGGTGAAGAGCCTCTCGAAATCGCGGCTCTGGAACAGCCAGGAGGTTTCGTCCGGGTGAAACGGAACGAGCCGCGCCCCCCAAAGCAGGAACAGGCTGAAGAGGGCGATCAGCAGAAAGGCAGGGCCGTGGGCCTTGACGATAGTCTTCATGGGGTTCCGATGCGCGAGAAGACCAACAAGGCGTGGCTACCGTAGATGTCCGTCGGGATCTCCTGCTCGAGGCGGTATGACTGAAGGAAGGCCGGATCCTGGAGCAGCGTGTTCCGACCGTATACCTCGAGAAGGACTAGCCAGTCCGGCCTCGCGTCCATGATCAGCGCCGCGGGCATCGCATAGTTGATGACGTACTGCGACTCGGGCAGGGGGTAGTAGCTCGAGGAGATCGGCGTGACCAGGCCCACCGTGTCGAGGATGCGGGCATCGGTGAAGTACCCCAGGGTCCCCACATCGCCTGCCGCCAGGACTTGGCCCGGGTTCGTCCGGTCGCGCAAGTCGTTGGCGACCCGCTCGTACAACAGCTCGAGCTGGATGTAGGCCATCTTGGGAGCGGGCCGGGTTGGGCCGTGATCGGGGTGCAGCGTCCAGCCGTTGAGGGTCAGGATGAGAGCCGCAGTCGCCAGGAGTGCCATGGGCAGGTTGGGTCGTTTGATGTCCCTTCCCACTCGTTCAGCACCGAGGAAGATGCCCAGGAAGTAGATCGGCAAAGGTGGCGTCAGATACCAGCGGAAGATGAGGGGATTGGCCGCCGAGTAAGCAATCAGGTAAACCCACGGGAAGAGGAAGATGGGCCAGGTGCCGGGCCGTCGGTGCAAGACCGCGAGCGCCCCCAGGCCGAAGAGAATCGGATAGAGAAGGATCCCGACCGCGATCCACCACGTCCCGAAAACCAGATGCTCCAGGAATGGCGTGCCGTAGTGCTGGATCAGCCGGATCAACCCCGCTTCCGGAGGCAGATGGTAGGCGGTGGCCTTCGCCAGGATGGACTGGGGGATCGGGCTGCCGTACACGATGATAGCAAAGGCTGCCCAGGCCGCAACGGGCAGTCCGAAGGCAAGGGTCTCCTTGAGGGTGATCCTGAGAGGCAGAGGGTTGAGCCTGGACGACGGAAGCGACCGCCGGAACCGTTCAAGGGCCAGCAGGCCGAGGAAGAGAACGGCGTCGGGACGGGCGAGGAGGCTAAGCCCACCGCAGAATGCTGCGGCAACTGGCCTCTCTACCGAATACAAGTACAATGTCCCGAGCATCAGGGCGACGAAAACGCTGGTCTCCATGCCGCCGATGGCGAAGGTGATCGACATCGGGGCGATCGCCCAGACGGCGGCTGTGACGATACCGGCCCTGCGTTCCCCGAAGCTGCTGGCGAGTCGGATGAGGAGCCAGCAGCTGATCCCATCCGCGAGGGCGTTGGCGATCCACGCCAACGTGGGGAAGGGGGCATGGGGGCCGCCGGATGTCAGACCCAGGCCAGCCATGAGCAGGGCGTACAGAGGGGTTGTCGAGCCAAGGACGGCCTCGCCCGGGTTGTAGACCAGGCCGAGACCCTCCAGCGCATTGCGGGCGTAGCGGAAGGTGATGTAGGCGTCGTCGATGGTTCGGGGCCCGGGCAACAGACGGGCGCCGATCGCTAGAGCCGGGATGAGGATCTCGGGTTGGAGCAGCCTGCGCAACCGCATAGCGAGATTATAGTGGGAGGTGGGAGCGGGCAAAAGCCTCCATTGGTCAGGCTCGGCCTAGGCGCCACGGCACTGGGGGTGGGCCTGCTGGCCATGGCGGTGAAGGCCGCCCTGCTGGCTTCGTCCGCCTTCCCCTTCAACGCGGACGAAGCGGTGGTGGCGCTGATGGCCCGCCATATCCTGGCGGGCGCCAGACCCACGTTCTTCTACGGACAGGCCTACATGGGCAGCCTGGATGCCGCTCTGGTGGCCTTGGGCTTCGCCCTGGCGGGCCAGCAGGTCGTCGTCATCCGGGTGGTCCAGGCCTTGCTGTACTTCGGAACGGTGACGACGACCGTTCTGGTGGGGGCTCGGCTGTTCGGCTCGAGGCGGGCCGGCGTGGCGGCGGGCCTGTTGGTGGCGGTCCCGACGGTGAACGTCACCCTGTACACGACGGTCTCCCTGGGCGGATACGGCGAGACACTCCTGATCGGCAACCTGCTCCTGCTCCTCAGTATAAGGATATACGACCGTCCCGATTCCGTCTGCCCTTATGCGATTTGGGGACTGCTGGCCGGGCTGGGCTTCTGGGGTTTCGCACTGATCCTCGTATACGCCATTCCCAGCGCCGGCCTCGTGGTCTGGGCCTGGATCCGTCAGCCCCGACGGGTTGCGGCTCTTGGCCGGATGGGATTGCTGGCCCTGATGACGCTTATCGGCGCGCTGCCCTGGATCGCGTGGGCCGCAAGCCATGGGGTGTCTGGGCTCCTGGCCGAAGTGGCTGGCTCTGCCATCGCCGGAGCGAGCCCGACGCACCCGCTCGCCGCGATCGGCTCCCATCTGTCGAACCTCCTCCTTCTGGGGTCGACGGTCATCTGGGGGCTGCGGCCTCCTTGGGAAGTGAGGTGGCTGGCTATTCCGTTGTTGCCCGTGGCGCTGGCCTTCTGGCTTGTCGTCGGGGCAGCCGGCATCTGGTCGCTGCGCCGCGCAGAGCCAGGGAGGGCAGGCCGCTGGCTGCTGGCGGCCGTCTCGGCTGTGCTGGTGGCGGGGTTTGTCCTCACGCCCTTCGGGGCCGATCCCTCGGGTCGCTACTTTCTGCCCCTGGCAGTTCCCCTGGCGCTGGCCGCCGGCGACATGATCGACCGTGTGCGTCGGCAGGCAGGGCCCCTGTGGACGTACGCTCTCCTGACCATCATCCTCGCCTTCAACTTGCTGGGAACCCTGCAGTGTGCATTGGGAAACCGGCCGGGGTTGACGACGCAATTCGATTCGGTAACCTGGATCGACCACCGCTATGACCGGGAATTGATCTCCTTCCTGCGCCAGAACGGCGAATCCCGGGGCTACAGCAACTACTGGGTGGCATATCCGATCGCCTTCCTGTCCGGAGAAGAGCTGATCCTGGTTCCCAGGTTGCCCTACCACCAGGACTTCCGCTACACGCCTCGGGACGATCGCTACCCGCCCTACGATGCCCAGGTGGCGGAAAGCACTAGGCTGGTCTATGTGACTACGAATCATCCGGCGCTGGACGACCGGCTGAGAGAGGGGTTCCGGGCAGCCGGCGCGACCTTTCGTGAAGCTTGGATCGGGGACTACCACGTGTTCTACGATCTTACGCGGGAGGTGAGACCGGAGGATCTCGACCTGGCCTTGCAGGAGAGCCCTCCCTAGCCCACCAGAGGCACGGCGCTGCCTGGCAATGGCCCAGGTTCCTCCTGGGCGTGCCCCCTCTCCCGGCGATGGGCATTCATGGTCTTGGCAGCAGGGTGGCCGGTGAGAGGCCGATAACTGCTTTCGAGAATCGGCTGCGGGTGATACGATGCGGGCAAGCATGAAAGGAGCCGTTCCGTGAGTTTCCGCCGCTTGACGGCTCTTGTCGTCTTCCTGGCGGTCTTCACCATGGCGGTTCGGGTCTCGGCCGACACCGACACCTGGTGGCATCTGCGTGCCGGGGCCTGGATGGTCGAGCACCGCCAGGTCCTGTCGCAGGATATGTTCTCCCTGACGCGCATGGGCCAGCCCTGGGTCGATCCGGGTTGGCTGGCGGAGATCGCCCTCTACGGGGCCTTCGCCAGCATGGGCTTTGCGGGGCTCAACCTTCTGACGGCCCTCATCGTTCTGGCCGCGTTCATCTTCCTGTGGCACACGCTGGAGGGCCCCGTCCTTTGGCGGGGATTCGTCATGATCCTTGCCGCCGCAACCTCCGGGGTGTTTTGGTCGGCCAGGCCTCAGATCTTCTCCTTCGCCCTGGCCGGTGCCTACCTCTGGGTCTTGGAGCGGACAAGCTCCGGCGATCGTCGGCTGCTCTGGGCGCTGCCCCCTTTGATGGCGCTCTGGGTGAACCTCCACGGCGGCTTCGCCATCGGCTTCATCCTCCTCGCCATCTACCTTGGCGGCGCCCTGCTCGAGATTGCCCTGCGGCCTCTGATCGGGGCTGCCAGCCTGCGAGCCGCTTGGCAATCCTCCTCCTCCGGAGTCCTGAGCCTGGCGGGGGTGGCGTTGGTGTGCGCTATTGCCGTATGCCTGAACCCGCACGGCCCGGCCCTGCTGGGATATCCGTTTAGGACCGTCTCCATTGGGGTGCTGCGGGACTACATTCAGGAATGGCAGTCGCCGGATTTCCACATCCTGGAGACCCAACCGTTCCTGTGGATGCTCTTCCTGACGGCTGCAGCGCTGGTGCTGACGCGTCGCAGGCGAGCAGCCGCGGATCTGCTGCTGCCATTCGCCCTCGGCTACCTGGGCTTCACGGCGGGCCGTAACATCGCCCTCTTTGCCCTGGGCAGCGCGCCGGTCTTGAGTCGGCATGGTTACTCGGCGCTGGAGCCCATCCTGGCGCGCATCCGCCGAGGGCGAGCAGTGCCCGAGCGAATCGCGCGCGTGGTGAATGTTGTCATCCTGATTCTGGTCCTTGCTGCTTCCGTCGCCAAAGTCTCTATCCCCCTGTCCGCAGAAGTCAATCGGGAGGCGCTGCGGGCGCAGTTGCCTGTCGCCGCGATGGAATGGGTTGGCCAAAACTGGCCTGCCGGCCCATTGTTCAATTCCTACAACTGGGGCGGCTACGTCCTATGGGCGCTCTATCCTGACTACCTGAGCTTCGTCGACGGGCGCACGGACCTGTTTGACGACGCCATCCTGAGCGAGTACTTGCTTGCCTGGCGGGCAGACCCCAGCTGGCAGCAGGTCTTCGAGCGATGGGGGATTCGCCTGGCTCTGCTGGAGCCGGATTCGCCTCTGGCCCACGCCCTGGTGTGCGCTGGCTGGACGCCGTTGTATGGCGATCAGCAGGCGGTGGTCCTGGGGAAGCCCGAGGGCGGGTGATGCGGGCAGGGCAGGCGAGCCGTGCCGGGATTTGCGGCTACGCGTGCCCGCCGCGTAGGGGAGCGCACACCTCGATGACCGTGCCGCTGCTTCACGACTGGGACGTGGATCCCGACCAGGAAG